>CADFQU010000087.1 GCA_902836505.1 Streptococcaceae bacterium | reverse complement strand
CTCTTAAAATAATGCTTTTGAGTCATAAATTCTGGTTTAATAGTTTCCTTAAGACACCAAAAAACCTGCCCTTAGGGGCAGGCTACGAATTGTAAAAAGGCAAACTATTTTGATCAATATGAATCATAATCTCCTAATATTAACTCAACAATTTAATTATATTATGTAAAAACTATATTGGCCCTTCAAACAAAAAATTATTACTAGAAATGAGTGAATTGTTTTGTTTACAATAAACACTTTTCCAAATAAGAGAACCAAAAAAGACCTACCCTTACGGATAAGCCTTCTTACATGTTTATTTCTTTATTCAATCACTTGAGTTTCAGCTAATTTCTTGTACCAATGTGCAGATTTCTTAGGATAGCGCTCTTGGGTTTCAAAGTCCACATAAAAGAGACCATAGCGTTTTTCGTAACCATTTGACCAAGAGAAGACGTCCATGAGTGACCAAATGAAGTAGCCTTTGACGTTTGCCCCATCCGCAATCGCATCGGACAGAACTTCCAAGTGTTGCTTCACATAATCAATCCGTCCATCGTCATAAACCGTGTTGTCCACAAACTCATCTTTGTAGCCCAGTCCGTTTTCAGTGATGTAGATTTTCTTATAGTTTGGATAATCCGCCTTCACACGCATGATCTGATCATATAGCCCTTGAGGATAGATGATCCAGTCCCAGTCAGTGCGAGGTACATAGTCAGGAGCTACACGACGACCAACACCTTTAATTTGGTACTTAGAGCTTCCTTTTTCCCCTTTACCGTTGTGGATGATTTCAGTTTCACCATCAAATGCTTCCATCCAATCACTCATGTAGTAGTTAATTCCAAGGAAGTCATTCAGGTCTTTAGCTGCTTCAAGTGCCACAAAGTCTTCGTCTCGAAGATCCAACTCACCACCATTAACTGAAAGAATGTGGTTTACACCTTCCATGGTTTTATCGGAATAGTGTCCAAGGTAGGTTGCATCTAGAATAAACTTGTTATGGATGATATCTTCCAATTCAGCCGCCCGAACGTCTGCTGGATTTTCTGGATCCAACGGATACTTAGTTGGAAGAGCGTGCACAACTCCAATTTCACCTTCATACCCTTTGTCTTTATACAATTTCACAGCTCGGGCATGCGAAACCATCATATTGTGGTGTGATTGGAAAACTTTGGCAAGGTCATACTGAATCCCTGGAGGGAATTTTCCTACTAAGTATTGACCATCACCGATTGGTCCAATTTCATTAAAGGTTGTCCAATAGTTGACTTCTGGGAATTCTTCAAAACAGAAGGCAGCATAATCTACGAAGTGTTCGATATTTTCACGATTCAAGAAGTCTCCGTTTGAGTGAAGAGCTTCAGGAGTATCAAAGTGGTGAAGAGTTACGAATGGTTCTACATGACGTTTATGACATTCTGCAAATAACTTATGATAGAATTCTACCCCTTTTGGATTTACTTCACCATAGCCAGTTGGGAAAATACGTGACCAAGCGATCGAAATCCGGATACCGTTTACGCCATATTCTTCAGCCAACTGTAAGTCTACTGGATATTTATGGTAGAAATCGCTTGCTGGTTCTGCTGTATACCAATAGTTATCAGCTAAGTATTTGTCCCAAGCAACTGGTCCTTTTCCGTCAGTATGGGTAGCTCCTTCTGCTTGATAGGCAGCCGTTGCCCCACCAAAAATAAAATCTTTAGGAAGTGTTTTTGTCATTTTTTCACCTATTTCTTGATTGTATAAAATGAAAAGTGAGGGGAGAGGAGTTAGTGAGCCATCCATCTCCATCTCACTTTTTAGTTCTTATTCTTCAAATTGAGCTTGAACAAAGGCTAGAGCACCTTGTCCATCGCGTGTCAATTTAATGTACTGAGCACCTTCTGTCTTCGCCAATTTGATGCCTAGTTTATCTGTTTCAGCCTTCATGTCTTCGAAGTTGGAAGCAACCTGAGGCGCCAAGATAACAAGGTCAAATTCTGGCAACATTTCACGGTGAGCACCGTAGCCACCGGCTGCCGCTTTGACAGGAACCTTGTATTCTGCCGCAGCCTTGTTCAAGGCATTTGCAAGGAGTCCACTAGTACCGCCACCGGCACAGAGAACCAAGACATTAGTTTCTTCTGTAATGGTATTTTCAGCTGGTGCATCTTCAACACCTGCTTTTTCAAGAATTGCATCTGCTTTGGCAGTATTGAAGTTTGCAGCGACTTTTTCTTTCAAATCATCATTTGCTTTACCAGAGCGCTCTTCTTCAAGAATTTGCTCATCGTAAACCTTCACAAATGGGTAGTAAATAACCACGTCTACTACTACTAGAAGAGCTGCAAGGATGAAGGAGAGAACTTGGAAGTTCGTACCAAGGACAATCCCCAAAGGTCCAGGAGTAACCCATGGAAGGTTAGCCGTGAAGGAGTTCATTCCCAAGGTATCAACAAAGAATTTGAAGATCCAAACGTTGGCAATTGGTGCAAAAATGAATGGAATAAAGAAGATCGGATTCAATACGATAGGTGCACCAAACAAGATTGGTTCGTTTACACCGAAGAATGTAGGAACAACAGAAGCACGTCCGATTGCACGGTTCCGTTCTGATTTACACAACCACATGAATAGGAAGGGAACAATCAAGGTTGCTCCAGTTCCACCCATGGTAACGATAAACATTTGAGTACCAGAAGTAATAACCTTATCTGCATGTTGACCAGCTTGAGACAGAGCCAAGTTGGCATCGATATTTGCGTAAGTGATCGCTGCAATCGCAGGCTCTACGATAGAAGGGCCATGGATTCCCACAAACCAGAAGAAAGCATACGCACCAAAAATAAGCGTGATTCCAAGATAGCCATCTGCTGCTGAGAAGAGAGGTGCAAGGAGAGTACCAATAGATTCAGCTACTGTTACACCCAGACTTCCCTTCACAATCAATTCAAGTCCATAAAGGAGAACAACAGATACAGTGAATGGGATCAAGTCTTTAAATACTTGAGAGATATTTGGTGGAACTTCGTCTGGCATGCGAATAGTCACATTATTTTTCACGCAGACCTTATAAACATTAACAGTGACAAAGGCTGCGATAAAGGCTGTCAAAAGACCTTTTGTTCCCATGAAAGCAGTCAGAAAACCACCTTCCTTAGCAGGTTCAGCTGCCATTAGAAGGAAACCAACCATAGATGCCAACATGGTTGACAAGAAGTTGATCTGGTTTGTTGCAGGTAAATCACGGTTGACAGAATCTGTCAAAGCTTTGGCTGTGGTTCCACCTACGAAGAAAGCCAGAATTCCCATCGAATAGCTATAAGGTGTCATCAAGAAATTCTCAATTTCTTTTGACCAATGGAAGCCCCACGCATTTGGAACATAGGCAATCAAGATAAAGATAGATGAGAATAAGATGACTGGCATCCCTGCGATAAACCCATCACGGATGGCACGCAAATATTTATTACGAGAAATCTTCTCGAAGAAAGGTTTTCCTTTCTCAATCAATTCAATTAATTTATGCATTATTTTACTCCTCTTTTGTATAGTTCAATGAGATGATGAATCACATCTTTTAATAGGATTGTTGTCATTAAGTGGTCCTGCCCATGCATCATGGTAATGCTGTAGGGGAGGTCTTCTCCTGCTGCTTCTTGCGCTAGCATAGTTGTTTGAGATTTGTGAGCCTCTGCGATACAGCTTCCTGCTTCTTCTACCAAGCTTTCAGCCTGAGCGAATTCACCCTTTTCAGCCGCCTTAAGGGCTTCCAAGAGTTTAGAGCGAGCATCCCCTGCATACGCAACGATTTCGAAACCTAGTAATGTCATTTCTTCTTTGGTCATGACCAATTCCTCCAATTTGAATTTCTTAATATTTAAAAGTTGTTAAAATAAGCGTTGAATGTGTAAGACCAGATAGACCCGTTCACTCTTGTACAAGTCAACCCCGGTCTCCCTAGAAATTACATCATAAATCTTGGAACCAATCTCAAAAGCTAATGGATAAGAACTTTTGATATGTTCCTCCATATCTAAAAGCGATTGATTATCATTGCGATTGCGATCTAGGTAATCCAAGAAGTAGTTGAGATGAATCATGAACCGATCATAAAAATTGTTGTTGGCTTCAGTCCGTTTGATTGAATAACTATTCAGAACCTCTTCCACGCCTTTTAAGATTTCTTTGCGTTGGTCCATGGAATCTACGACTTCTACTTCATTTTCACCTTCTGCGTTGATGAAGTGATAGGCGATACGAGTGACCTCATCTTCGGGGAAGCTAGTCGTGAGCTTATCACGATAAATATCAACTGCCTCTTTAGCAATCTCAAAAGCCACTGGATAGTTTTCTGAGATATCCAAAAGATTACTTTCCTTATACCTACCTTGAGTCACTGCCTGGTAAGAGCAAAACATGTGGTCGGTCAAGGTCACATAGATATATTCTTGAACAGGGTAGTGATACTTTTTGCTCAAGTAATCAATCATCTCGTAGGTCACTGTGATGAAGTCTAAAGGAACGTCTTTTAGCAGGGTCATAAAGTTCTCTCTGGATTCCTCTGTTTTCATCCGAAAGAGTTTTTCTACCTTTTCTTTTGGAACTAGGTCACCCTTCTTTTTCCCAAAAACAATTCCTTTTCCAATGACAATCAGTTCTTCCCCTTTGTCATTTCTCACCAGAGCAACATTGTGATTGAGTGGATTTAAAATCCGATACATGGTACTCTCCTTACTAGTTTATTCAAGGTTTGAGGTATAAAAAATGATCACAAATGAGATTAGAGAGAGTCTTCCCTAATTCATCTGTGATCATGCGTAATCTAACTTACTAACACTCACCTTGTATTCACTTATGGATTAAGTATAGCACACGCTTTTGTTTTTGTAAACCCTTTCTTAACAACTTTTTAACTTTTTTGTTTTTTCCTAACAAATAGCTGTTTATAGCTGTCTTCTCTGGGCTCTTCAAGGAAATTCGAACGCCCATCGTTAAAGGAGTGGTCTACACTGTTAAATACGCTCTTTCCAAGAAGTTGCGACTTGGTCTAAGACTTGGTTAAGTTCTTCAATGTTGCGACGACCTTCGGTACGGAGCCATTCACGAGCTGCTGCTTCGCCATTCTTGATGTAGGCTTCTACAGATCCAGCCCAAGTTGCACGGCCACAAAGTACCCCGTTAAAGTTCGCTCCTGCTTCAATATGTTCATTGTGGTACTTACATCCGAGTGACCGAGCATTTCCTGCACATCCT
>CADFQU010000086.1 GCA_902836505.1 Streptococcaceae bacterium | reverse complement strand
TGCTTTTGTCGCTGTTGCAGTAACACCGATTTGATTTTTCATGTTCTCTCCGACCATCATAATAATGGAAAGATCATGTTCGATTTCTGCATGGTCAACTTGTAAGTCTTGAATCAAGTGTTTTAAAATTTCTTGTTCTTTAATTGGGGTTAATTCTTTTGAACGGAGAATAACCGATAAGTCGTCAATTCCTGTTGGCATGTGATCCCAACTGATGTTCAAATCTTCTAAAATTTGTAATAATTTTCTACCAAAACCGACCTCTCTATTCATCAGGTATTTGGTGGTATTAATGCTGACAAATCCAGAATCTCCTGCAATTCCAACGACTTTAACATTTTCATTGGTATGGTTCAGCACAATCTTGGTACCTGGATGTTTTGGATTGTTGGTGTTCTTGATCACCATTGGAATCTTTCCACGATATGCAGGAACAAGTGCTTCATCATGTAGAACACTAAAGCCAGCATAGGCTAATTCCCGCATCTCTTTATAGGTTAATTCAGGAATTGAATGTGGCTGTTTAATAATGCCTGGGTGAGCTGCAAATATACCATCTACGTCTGTAAAGTTCTCGTAGAGATCTGCTTTAACTCCTGCTGCAATAATAGATCCTGTAATATCTGAACCACCTCTTGAAAAAGTACATACTTGGCCTTCTTTAGTAATTCCAAAGAATCCAGGGATTACTAAAATTTCATTATGGTTTCTGAGTTCTTCAATCTTATCGTAACTAGAAGGCAGAATGCGAGCATTACAAGGTTCACTTGTTACAAAGATACCTGCATCTTTTGGATGGATATATTTTGCTTCTAAGCCCTTTTTAACAAAGTAAGCTGCAATGAGTTTCGCATTGTTGTTTTCTCCAGCTGCTAAGAAGGTATCATATAAGAAGGTGTTATCGGATTTGGGAAGTGTTGCAAGGGACATGATATCTCTAGCAATTTCTTCGATAATTTCCTCGTTTAAGTCTAACTCCTCTGTAATAGAACGATAGCGATTAATAATCCATTCTTGACTTTGACTAGTATCTTTTCCGTTGGTATATTCTTTATAATACTTGATGAGGGCATCGGTAACTTTTGTGTCCTCAGCATTGCGTTTCCCTGGAGCAGAAACGACCACATATTGACGGGTTTCATCTTCTTTAACAATATTGAATACTTTTTCTAGCTGGGTAGCAGATGCTAACGAACTACCACCAAATTTAACTACTTTCATGTGGACTCCTTTACAAAACTTACTTTAAATTATACCAAAGATAAGGCTTGGTTACAATCTAAAACAGCACTGCTATCAAGCAAGTCTTTCGGCTGAGACACTTTGTTATGAAAATGTAATTTACTTCTCAAAGTAGTTGTGCTAAAATAATATAAAAATAAAAAAGTTCAACTATCAAACAATTTGAACAGCTAATTAGTAAAGAGGTGGTTTACGGTGTTCGAAACGATTATATATTCTGTAGAAGAGGATCTCGCATCTATTATTTTAAATAGACCTGAGGTTTCAAATGGTTTTAACATTCCAATGTGTCAGGAAATCCTTGAAGCATTAGAATTAGCTGAGAAGAATCCAGATATTCGTTTTATTTTATTTAAAGCAGTCGGTAAGGTTTTTTCGGTTGGTGGTGATTTAGCAGAGATGAAGCGGGCTGTCGATGCCGATGATATCGATTCGTTAACGCAAATTGCGGAATTGGTAAATCAAATCTCTAAAAAAATGAAGCAACTTCCAAAACCTGTGATTATGGTTGCAGATGGTGCGGTTGCAGGAGCAACTGCCAATATGGCAGTAGCGGCGGACTTTTGTATTGCTTCTGATAAAGCGAAGTTCATTCAAGCTTTTGTTGGGGTCGGTTTGGCTCCTGATGCCGGTGGTCTATTCCTTTTAGGAAGAGCCATTGGTTTGACTAGAGCAACTCAGTTAGCAATGACTGGTGAACCATTAGGTGCTGAAAAGGCTCTGGAATATGGCGTTGTGTACAAGGTTTCTGAAGTAGAAAAATTAGACAAGACTGTCAACCAACTACTCATAAAGTTAAGACGTAGCTCAGACAATTCTTTTGCTGCGATTAAAGAGTTGGCCTGGTCTAGCATGCTGACTGACTGGGATCGCTATGCTGAAATTGAGTTGAGTTTGCAAAGAAATCTATCTTTAAAAGAAGACTTTAAGGAGGGAGTTATTGCCTATTCAGAGCGTCGACGTCCAAAATTTATAGGAAAATAAAAACGTAAAATTTTTATGTTTTTGTTGTTGAGACTTGCTATTTGGTTTGAATTTTGATAAAATTCGATTATCAAAGTAATGAATAGGGGGTGTGGTTTTTGAATTTTCAACTAGTCAATGATTACCTTACATCCATTTTTAACAACGTTTTAGTCATCGAAGAAACTAGTTTACGTAGCAGTCGATTTAATGATGTTTCTATTAAGGAAATGCACACAATAGATGTCATCGGCTCAACACCAAACGCAACTCCAAGTGATATTTCGCGTTCGTTAATGGTAACGTTAGGTACAGTCACAACCAGTTTAAATAACCTTGAACGAAAAGGTTATATTGAACGAACCAGATCTGAAGTTGATCGTCGGGTTGTCCATTTGAGTTTGACCAAAAGAGGAAAACTCTTGTATCGACTTCACCAACAATTTCACAAGCGGATGGTTAATCAGATTATCGATGGGATGTCTCCAGATGAACGGAAAGTAATGCAAAAAGGGTTGCAGAACCTTTATCGTTTCTTGGAGGATTTGAAATAATGACTTTTGCAAAAATTAGTCAGGTAGCCCATTATGCCCCAAGCCAAGTGATTTCCAATCAGGATCTTTCTGAACGGATGGATACCAGTGATGAGTGGATTGCTAGTCGTACAGGAATTCGCAAGCGTCATATTTCTCAATCAGAATCAACCAGCGATTTAGCTACGGAAGTGGCTCGTCGCTTGCTTGAAAAAAGTGGTTTACAAGCGGATCAGTTGGATTTTATCTTTGTTGCTACGATTTCGCCTGATTCCATGATGCCATCTACAGCTGCTCGTGTTCAAGCTAAAATTGGTGCATCTAAAGCTTTTGTATTTGATTTGACAGCTGCTTGTAGTGGATTTGTCTTTGCGCTTGCGACTGCTGAAAAGTTTATTCGTTCCGGCCAGTACAAACGAGGAATCGTTATCGGAAGTGAAACCTTATCGAAAGTGATCGATTGGGAAGATCGGACAACGGCAGTCTTATTTGGGGATGGTGCTGGCGGTGTTTTATTGGAAGCTTCCGAGCAACAAACTTTTTTAGCTGAAAGTTTATTTTCTGATGGTTCTCGTGGAGATGTTCTTCAATCATCATCTGTTGGTTTATCTTCACCATATTCTGATAAGGAAGAAGATAAAAAATTTTTATCAATGGATGGAAGAGCAGTCTTTGATTTTGCTATTCGGGATGTGGCTAAGAGTATTAAACAAATGTTAGCAGATGCTCCAGTAGCTATTGATGAAATTGACTATTTCCTCTTGCACCAGGCAAATGACCGTATCTTAGATAAAATGGCTAAGAAAATCGGGGTTGATCGGGAAAAACTGCCTGCAAATATGATGGAATATGGCAACACCAGTGCTGCAAGTATTCCAATTTTATTATCGGAGTGTGTCGACCAAGGACTAATCAAATTGGATGGAAGTCAAATAATTCTTCTGTCTGGATTTGGTGGAGGTTTGACATGGGGCTCACTTCTTGTTACAATCTAGTTAAACATGTGGTAACACATTTTAAAAATTTTTTATTATTTTAAGGAGGCCAATCATGGCAGTATTTGAAAAAGTACAAGAAATTATCGTTGAAGAACTTGGTAAAGAACCATCAGAAGTAACACTTGAGTCTACTTTTGAAGATCTTGAAGCTGATTCATTGGATTTGTTCCAAGTGATTTCAGAAATTGAAGATGCATTCGACATTCAAATTGAAACTGAAGAAGGATTGTCTACTGTAGGTGACCTTGTTGCTTACGTAGAAGAAAAAACTAAATAATAATGGATGAGAGTATCGAAAGATATTCTCTCTTGTTTAGGTAATAGTTTGACGCTCAAAGCAAAGAAACGTTTTCAAACTATTACTTAAGCGAAAACGAGGAAGGTATTATGCAAACACGAATTACAGAATTATTAAACATTAAATATCCAATTTTCCAAGGTGGTATGGCTTGGGTCGCTGATGGTGATCTAGCAGGAGCTGTATCCAATGCGGGCGGTCTTGGGATCATCGGTGGAGGAAATGCACCTAAAGAAGTTGTAAAAGCGAATATTGATCGTGTCAAATCCATTACTGACAAACCTTTTGGAGTCAATATCATGCTCCTTTCTCCTTTTGCAGATGACATCGTTGACTTAGTTATCGAAGAAGGGGTTAAAGTTGTTACCACTGGTGCAGGGAATCCTGGGAAATACATGGATCGTTTCCATGAAGCGGGCATTACCGTTATTCCGGTTGTACCTTCAGTAGCTTTAGCAAAACGGATGGAAAAATTAGGTGCGGATGCTGTCATTGCTGAAGGAATGGAAGCAGGTGGGCATATTGGTAAATTGACTACCATGACCTTGGTTCGCCAAGTGGTCGAAGCGGTCTCTATTCCAGTTATAGGTGCTGGTGGTGTTGCAGATGGTGCAGGAGCGGCTGCAGTCTTCATGCTTGGAGCAGATGCTGTTCAAGTGGGAACACGTTTTGTCGTTGCTAAAGAATCAAATGCTCACCAAAACTTTAAGAATAAAATCTTGAAAGCTAAGGACATTGATACAGTGGTGTCTGCATCAGTTGTTGGCCACCCAGTTCGTGCGATTAAGAATAAATTGGCTTCTGCTTATAACCAAGCTGAGAAAGATTTCTTGGCAGGTAAGAAGACTCAAGAAGAAATTGAAGAATTGGGAGCAGGTGCTCTTCGCAATGCTGTTGTTGACGGAGACGTTGATAATGGATCTGTGATGGCAGGACAAATTGCAGGTCTCGTAAGTAAAGAAGAAACCTGTGCTGAAATCTTGGAAGATATTTATCTTGGAGCTGCTAAGGTCATTCAGAAAGAAGCAGCTCGCTGGGCAGATGTGAAATTCTAACAAGTAAAGGAAAGGAAGAGAACAGTGACAAAACGTGCCTTCTTATTTGCTGGTCAAGGTGCCCAAAAATTGGGGATGGCTAGTGATTTGTATGCAACTTATCCCGTTGTCAAAGAGACATTTGATACGGCTAGTCGTATTCTAGGTTATG
>CADFQU010000085.1 GCA_902836505.1 Streptococcaceae bacterium | reverse complement strand
CATCTGCACCGGCGTTCCCAAGCGATACAAGCCATAGCGAAGCTTGGTCTTAATATCGTAGTGATAACCTGTATCATAAAGCAGATAGCCTTTATCTCTGTGTTTGATTAGAAAGACACCGGCTGGAAAGGTCATCTTTTTATTTTTGACTTTCTTGAACAAAAGACCAGTATAGCTAGTACAATATCCCGCAGGAAAATAATCAATGCTTTCGATAATCTTGGACATATTGTTCAATCCCTTCTGAAATCGTTATTTTAGGCCGATAACCCAAGTCACACTCTGCCTTGCTAATATCTAAAGTCTGACTATAGCGCAGTAAATAATAGGTATAGCGTGTTAGGGCTGGCTCTCCTTTGAGCTTTAGTCTCTTATAAATAAACTCCAAACTACTTGAAATAGCAGACACAAGTGGAGCTGGGATTTTGCGATAGCGGATGGGATAGCCCAAACCTCTCAAGGTTTCTTCAATCAAGTTCCTAAATGCTCTGGGTTCTCCATTGGTAATATTATAAACCTCTCCAGCTGCTTGAGGAGTTTCCAAAGCCAGACGAATAGCCAAAGCAACATTTTCCACACAGGTCATATCCATCAGTTGGCGACCATCACCAATCAAAGGAATACCGATCTTCTGACTAAGATTAAGAACACGTGGCAAAATGCTGGTGTCTCCAATCCCAAAAAGTCCTCGAGGTCGCAATATAACACTAGACACATCAGGATAATCTTTAAATAGCTTTTCTGATGCCAATTTACTTCGAATGTAATTGTTAAGTCTATTTTCCTGAGGGGCATCGCTTTCTTTGATATCCAGCTGGTCTCTAGGCGCTGCATAGATACTTGGAGACGACACATATACCAAGCGCTCGATTTTAGCCTCACGGCAAGCTTCAAGGACGTATTTAGTTCCTAAGACATTCGTTTGGTAAAAGTCTTCCCAAGGACCCCAAACCGTTGACAAAGCACCGGCATGAACGACCATATCCATTTCCTGACAAGCCTTAGTCAAATCCTCTTGGTTTGTCAAATCTCCTTGAATAAAGGTCACAGAGGCGTTTACCAGAGACTGGCCAATTGCACGATTACGACCAAAAGCTCGGACTTGATAACCGTGCTCAACCAGTTCTTCCACAACATATTTGCCTAAAAATCCTGTAGCCCCCGTTACTAAAACTTTCTTCATTGTTTTTTCTCCTTGTCTGCCAGCAGGCGAGCTATTTCACCTTCCACTACTTCTGTAGGATGATATGACTTGGCAGCATGACTTAAAGCCTCTAGCTCAGACCAATCTTTCTTAGCCAACAATGCCTCAAAAGCTTGCCCAATTGCCTTGTCATCCTCTCTTTTGGCAGTCAAAGCCACACCTGCCTCAAGTCCACGAATAGCATAGTCATACTGGTCATAATCGTGAGGAAGTATTAAGGATGGCTTTTTATTTATAATACATTGGAAAAAAATACCTGAACCACCGTGGTGAATGACATAATCCATCTGAGGAATGTATTCATTGTAGGGAAGATAAGAAACCACTGAAACATTATCCATTAATTTTTGGCATTGGAATTCTTGCCCTCCAAGACCTAAAGTTACAAAAAACTGGCACTCTGGATGAGACTTAGCTAACAGCTTCGTTTGGTAAATTAAATTGTCCTTTGCCCAATCCAATTGGGTCCCACAAGTCACAAAGACAATTTTACGATTTGCAAATGGCGACAAATCAAGAGGATAATCCTCACATCGCTCAACTGAACCTCCAGTAGGACCCACCCAGTGGTAATGTTCTGGGAACCCTTTCTTTATCTCCAACTCTTTCATTCCTATTCCTAAAATAGAATACGGTGAATAGATACTCTCTTGTCCCTTATGGTTGTACATTTTAAAACCATAACGCTTTAAACGATTTCGTAATAAAAAAGTGACGGAATACTTCAAGAAACGAGTCAGTTTTCTGCCTAGCCATTGTTGAATCAATTGATTGCGATTCTTCGGACTTCCCATTCCTCCGAAGAAACAAGGAGGACCATCCGTCGTTTCAATAGCAAATTGTGTGGCCATTGTCGTTATCCACGGAATCCCCATTTGCTCTGCAACAAGTCCACCCGACAAACTGACATAATCGGCAATGACTAAATCAGGTCGGCTTACTTTCCATTCCGATAGTAATTGATCGGAAACAAGATTAATAATATCAAAACTAGCTGATAGTTGACGATAAGCAGAAAAAAGGCCCAATTGCTCCTTATTATTAGCCACCCTTTCAAAGTCTATTTCATGACCTTCAAGAATAGTAACAACCTTAAAGCCTGCTGCCTCAGCTACTGCACGTTTCTGCTGTCCTGTGAATAAACGAATATCATAGCGAGGATTTTTTAATAAAGGCATTAGCAGATTCATGGTTGGATAAAGGTGCCCACTTAATGGAACGATGACCACGTCAATTTTTAGTTTTCCCATAACACTAGCATAGCAAATTTTTTTTGAAAGAACTACTCAAAACCAAATACTATCTAAACTCATTTTCTCTGAATAGATACACTTCTTCAGTAAGATTTTTCATCCATTAATCAATCAAAGCTTGCCACAAATACTTTAACATAAAACTTTTCAATATTTTTTAGCAAGAATCCCCTAACTTACCTCCATCATGACAAACATTCTTTCCAAAGGAATTGAGAGGTAGTTTTCTGTTTCAGTAAAATCTGATAAACTAGAGTTATGCAAACAACTGACTCATTTAGTAAGGCAATTATTTTGGGAGCTACAGGAGGAATTGGACGTCACCTAGCAACTGAACTAGCAAAACATCTTGATTTTCTGGTTCTAGTAGGCCGAAATCCAGACAAATTAGTCCAACTGCAAAATGAATTAGCTGGAAGCAAGGCACAACTTTCAATTAAGGTTTTAAATCTGTGTGATAAGGAAGCACTGGAGAATTTTGGAAAGGCATTAGATGCTGACCTTCTGGTCAATTGTGCAGGACTAGCTAGCTTCTCCATAGGAAGTGATTTAGCCACAGAAAAGGAACAAGAGCTCTGGCAGGTAAACTACCATGCTCCAGTTCAGCTAATAAAATTGCTAGTGCAGAAAAATCGGAAAATCCGGCTAGTCCAACTTTCTTCACTGGCAGCTCTTTTTCCCCATCCCTATTTGGCTGCATACAGTGCCAGTAAGGCTGCCTTGCAGAACTACACTCTTGCTCTTCAGGAGGAACTATGTCAATCAGATTCCTCGGTCCAGCTAGGTCTGTATATTCTTGGACCAGTCCAAACAGCTATTTTTCCTCCTAAACTAGTAGAAGCATTGGGAGGCAGTCGCTTGCAGATGAAGCCTGAGAAAGTCGCTCAGCAGTTGATCCGATTCATAGAAAGGGATACTTCCTATGCTGTTATCGGCCTTCGCTATCGCTTGCTAGTATGGCTAGGTCGCTTGCTTCCCCAAAGATGGATCATTCGTCTCCTTGAAAGGTATTTACGAAAGGGACTTAATAGATGAAATTGTTAGTTATATTTTTAGGCGTTGCTTATCTTCTCTTATTTCTC
The DNA here is from genome assembly GCA_902836505.1 of Streptococcaceae bacterium. Lineage (GTDB taxonomy): Bacteria > Bacillota > Bacilli > Lactobacillales > Streptococcaceae > Streptococcus. The sequence continues at coordinate 1,702 of CADFQU010000085.1, read as the reverse complement.
ATCCGTTGGTTACTGTCCTTCATTTATTATAAAAAAGGTCAGTCTCATCTTGCGGACTTCCCAGAAGAGCTTTTTACGGTGGTCCAACCCATTCTCTCTGGGGATCCTCGTTTAGAGCGTGATTTGCGGGCCAATCTCCAGCAAACAGAAGCAGTGGAATTCTACTGGTTGATTGACCAGTCTGATAAAGAAGCCCAGCGAGTAGCAGATCAGATCTGCCAAGATGCTTCCTTTGCCCAACGCATTCGAATCTTTCTCATCGAAGACGTCCCTCAGGGGATTAATCCCAAGAGTTACAAGATTGAGCAAGTTGTAGAGGAGTTGACCCGGCCTTATCTAATTGTTTTGGACGATGATAGTGTGATTGATTTTTCTAAAATGGGTGAGCTGACTGCCTATCTGGGTCAAGAGGTCATTCTGACAGGTATTCCCTATAACCAAGAAAGAAGTAATTTCTGGTCCAAGTTGGTTGCAGCATTTGTTAATGGCAATTCCTTTATTACCTATTTTACCATGGCAGAAGTTGGGGCAAATCACTCCATCAACGGGATGTTTTATATCCTACCGGTAGAACTTGCAAAAGATCAGGGGCTCTTCACAGCAATTAAGGACTATCTATGTGATGATTTAGCTGTGGCCGATTTTTTAAGGAGTAAAGGAGTATCCATTATCCAAACGCGGGTTACCTGTAATGTTCGAACCACTATAAAAAACGCTAAGCAATACCTGCTCCAGATGAAGCGGTGGCTTCTCTTTAGCTCTATCTATCTCAAAGAACACCTGGACTGGAAGCTGTTTAGCCTCATAGGTTTACCGACTTTTCTACCTCTTCCAGGTTTGATCTTAAGTCTTATTTTAGGTTGGCCTTATCTTCTTCTAGCCTTAAGCTTACTGGTATTCAAGGCAGTTTGGATGCTCCTCTATCGACAAAGCATTCTAACCGATCGCTTACACTTGGATGAAGTCACCTACGAAGTGCTGAATGATTTCCTGCTTCCTTGGCTGTTTGTCTATGTTCTAATGACACCTCCTGTGATTAATTGGCGGGGGCGGAAGATTCGAGTGACGGATGGAAAGATTCGTTATGAGTAAGATGAAGTCCTATCTAGACCGTTTGTCTGCTTTGTCTCCTGATCAGACCATGCTAGACTCTGATCGCTTGGTTCTCTTTCTTAGTGGGAGCAGTGATATTACTTGTGCCGGGCTGACAGCTGGGCAACTAGACCTCCTCCATGCAATTTGTCCATCTGGCTATTCAGTGGTAGCCAGTAATTTTCCCTTCAATCAAGATTTTGAACATATAAAGTCTCCACAAGTATCCCTCTTGTCAGCTTCTGCATCCAATATCATCTACTATTGGCATACGATTTTGAACCTTCGTTTCCAAAAGTTGTTACAGGAGCACTTGTCTCCCTTGTTGGAAGCTCAGGAAGTAGTTCTTGTTTGTAAGAGTTCAGGTGTCAATATGCTGACCCAGTGGCTCAGAAGTTTAGGGAATCAGGTCACCCTTCCAAGATTGCGCGTGATAGCGCTTGGCCCGGTTTCCCATCTTCTCTTAAATCAAAAAGAACTAGAGCTACTGGTCATCAAAGGAAAGAAAGATCCTTATTCACGTATTCTGGATCGCCACTCAGCGGATATTCAAGTGGATTCGGATCATTATAGCTATGAATACAAAGAAGATGTGAAAGGAATCATTCAT
>CADFQU010000084.1 GCA_902836505.1 Streptococcaceae bacterium | reverse complement strand
CCCCTCAGTTGGCCTACACTTTTTTGGTGGGTTGGACCCAAGAACCTGCTATTTCAAGAGATTTGATTAACCAGGTTCGTTCTGCGATTGGCCCAGTCTTCTTAGAGGGGACGGAGCAGGCTGTGCAAGACCTCTTAGTTGCCTTTCAAGAAGCAGACCGAGACTTAGCCTGGTCCTCTATCCGTCGAGCTAGTGACTTACTTCTATCTCTGAGTGGGTTGATTTATACCAAAAAACTAGCCCAATTAAAGAGGGCAGAAGAGGGACTAGCGGTTATTGCAAAATCCAGTGGTGCTGGAGGAGGAGATTGTGGGATTGCCCTCGCATTTGAGGAGGCTGATGCCCAAGAGATCGTCAGACGCTGGCAAGAAGCAGGGATTGATTTATTATATTCAGAAAGGATGGGAGAGTATGACGACCAACCGAAAGGATGAACATATTCGCTTGGCCTTGGAGCAGACTCCGGGTTACAATAGCTTTGATGAGGTTGAGTTGATTCATTCCTCTTTACCAAGTATTGATTTAGATCAGGTCGATTTGACGACCCATTTTGCAGGTCGTGATTGGCAATACCCTTTTTATATCAATGCCATGACAGGTGGCAGTGCCAAGGGGGGAGAAATCAATCAGAAATTAGCCCAGGTGGCAGAAGCCTGTGGCATTCTCTTTGTGACGGGTTCCTATAGTGCAGCTTTAAAAGATCCCCAGGACGGCTCCTATCGAGTCAAGGAACTTTATCCGGACCTTCTCTTTGCGACCAATATCGGGATTGACAAACCGCTTGAACTAGGTTTGCGGACGATTGAGGAGACCCAGCCCCTTTTTCTCCAACTCCATGTTAACCTCATGCAGGAGCTTCTCATGCCCGAAGGGGAACGAAGTTTTAGAAATTGGCAAGAGCATTTAGCAGACTATGCAAAGCAACTTCCGGTGCCCTTGGTGCTTAAAGAAGTCGGTTTTGGTATGGATGCCAGAACTATCCAAAAAGCCATTGAGCTAGGTATTGGAACCGTTGATATCTCTGGTAGAGGTGGCACCAGTTTCGCCTATATTGAAAACCGTCGGGGAGGCAATCGTTCCTATCTCAATGACTGGGGACAAACAACTGTCCAAGCCCTACTTGGGGCTCAACCACTGATGAATCAGGTTGAGATTCTTGCCTCTGGTGGCGTTCGTCATCCCTTGGATATGATCAAAGCGCTCGTTTTAGGAGCCAAGGGGGTCGGTCTTTCTCGAACCATCTTAGAATTGGTAGAGACGAAGTCCGTTGAAGAGGTCATCACCCAAGTCAATGGTTGGAAAGAGGATTTACGCCTGATTATGTGTGCTCTTTCTTGTCAGACAATTGCCGATTTAAGAAAGGTTCCCTATCTTCTCTATGGCCGTGTAAAAGAAGGGCACGAACAAATCTCTTCCATCCGTAATTAATTTCAAGAAACTAGCAAAAATCCCTCCGTTTACACGGAAGGATTTTTTACTTACTTTGACGAATTTTCTCTAGAACAGCTTGAGCTTTTTCTAGGTTAAAGGGTCTATCCTCTAGCAGGGCTTGCACCACGGGAGCTACCTCTGACGGAGTAGCGCCAGCAAGCAGGGCGAGTGACTTAGCCTGAAGTTTCATATGCCCATGTTGAATACCAGTGCTGACCAAGGCCTTAAGCGCAGCAAAGTTTTGCGCCAGGCCAACGGATACAATAATCCGTGCAAGAGTCTGGGCGTCGGGATTTCCAAGTAGGTCATGAGCCACTTGAACACTTGGATTGAGTCCGATGGAGCCTCCCTTGGTAGCGATGGGCATGGGAAGGGTCAGCTGACCTTCTAGGACTTGCTGATCTGGATGAGCTATCCAACTAGATAGTCCTTGAGCTTGTCCTGTGCGGCTAGCATAGGTATGGCCACCTGCTTCAATAGCGCGCCAGTCATTCCCAGTTGCTAAGACGACAGCATCGATGCCATTGAAAATGCCCTTGTTGTGAGTGGCTGCTCGATAAGGATCAACAGCCGCTAATTGACTGGCCAGAGTCATTTTCTGAGCGATATCGGCAGCTTCCTTGGGATCGCGACTGAGAAAACGGTAGTCTATCTTACACCTGGCAGTGACGAGGGCATCTGTCGCTAGGTTGGAGAGAATAGCCATTAAGCCTTGACCCCCGGATAAGTCTTCTAAAGGGTCGACCAGGGCTTCTAGCATAGTATTGAGCATGTTAGCCCCCATGGCCTCTTTGGGATCAACGGACAGGTAGCAAATGAGAAAGTCACCTTTCTCCTCAGTCCAGAGGTCTCGTGCCCCTCCTCCCCGTTTAACGATGGAAGGATAGGCTTGATTGGCCAGCTGGAGCAGTTCTTCTTTAGCTCCTGTAATCGCCTGAATGGCCTTTTCTTTATTGCTCACATCATAGAGAGCTACTTGCCCAATCATTTGGCGCTTGTGAACCTGAGTCTGAAAACCGCCTGAACGCTTGATCAGCCCTGCAGCGTAAGAGGCAGCGGCAATGACAGAGGGTTCTTCCGTCACCATTGGGACCTGGACTTCCTGCCCATCTATCTGGAAGCCGGGAGCCAGACCAAAGGGTAAGGCCAAGGTGCTAAGGACATTTTCGACCATTTCATTGGCAAGAGAAAGGGGCAATGTTTCATTGTCCCTTAATATTTGTAGACCTTCTTCTGAAAGGAGTCCAGCCTGAGCCAATTTTTCGATGCGCTCTGCTGGACTTGCTTTTGAAAAACCAGTTAATTTAACCATGGTGTTCTACCTTTACATAGGTTCGTTGGTGTTCGTTGATTTCTGATAAGGCGTAGGTTTGATCTTGGTAACCTTGAAAGGTTTGATTGCCTTCAGCATCTAATTCTGCTTCTTCGAAGAAGATTTTTTCATATTCGGCAATGGTAAGAGCTTTTCGCTGGTCTAACTCTGCCAAACGGTTTGGATGGAGCATTTGCTCAAATCCTTCGACCAAGTGAGCGCTAAAAATCTCAGCTACTGCGCCACTTCCGTATCCATAGAGAGCAATCCGGTCACCAGCAACCAGTTGAGGTTGATTCTCTAAGAGAGAAAGCAAACCTAGGAAGAGGGAACCCGTATAGATATTCCCAACCTTTTGGCTGTAGAGAATCGATTGTTCAAAATTGTATTGCAATTGGGCTTGTTTTTCAGGAGAAAGACTCTTGTCAAGAATCTTTTTTAAGCCCTTAAGGGCCAGCTTGGGATAAGGCAGGTGGAAGCAAACCGCCGCAAAATCATCCAAGGTTAAGTCAGCCCGTTTTTGATACTCTGTGCAAGGTGTTTTCAAGCAATCCAAGTATTTTTGAGTTTAATAGATTCCATTTACAAAGGGGGTGCTTGAGTAGTTGGGACGCCAGAAATCCATAACATCCCGGGTTTGAGCCACATTATCATCGTTGAATGCCAGAATACGTGGGTTCTGCGTCACTAGCATAGCAACAGATCCAGCTCCTTGCGTCGGCTCTCCAGGGGTGTCAATTCCATATTTTGCAATATCACTGGCAATGACCAAGACCTTGCTTTGTGGGAATTTTTCAACATGAAGTTTAGCATAGTCCAAAGCGGCCGTTGCAGCGTAGCAGGCTTCCTTCATCTCAAAGCTCCGGGCAAAGGGTTGGATACCCAGAAGTCCGTGAACGAAAACAGCAGCAGCCTTACTCTGGTCAATTCCTGACTCAGTCGCTAGGATGACCATATCGATTTCTTCTTTTTCTTCTTCGGTTAAAATACTATGGCTGGCACTTGCTCCAAGTGTGACGATATCCTCTGTAATAGGGGCAATACTCAGTTCTTTCAATAAAAGCCCTTTACTGAGTTTTTCTGGATCTGTATTTCGAGCAGCCGCAAGCTCACTTAAGCGCAAGACATACTGGCTGGTCGCAAATCCAATCTTATCAATACCGATTGTCATAAATAACCTCTTTTAATTTGATATCTACTAGTATATTTCGTTACTATTTTACCATATTTGAGAGCAAAACTCCCTTGAAAAAGCCAGAACAGTATGGAAATCATTCTTAGGACCGAGTTGGGCAAGGGGAATGGTTGAAAAAGAGAGGAGGAAAATCAAAAAGAGGCTGGGACAAAAGTCCTAGCCTCTCAATTGTCCTTGGATTATCAAGCAAAACGCAGTGGTTGAGTGGGCTCTACTACGCTGATTTCATCAGCTTTTACAGTCCTACTCAACTGTGCGGAGGTGGGACAACGAAATCGAATTCTAACGAATGACCGATTTCTGTCCCACTCTCTTTCACCTGTTAGTCTTGCTTATCTTTTTTAGGATTGCTCATGATTCGTATGAAGAGTTCTTTGCATTTGTCTCTTAGAACTTTTTCGTAGAAGACGATTAAAGCGATGTACACAATCAGAAAGTTCAAGGTCAGATAGAACAAGTCAAATGAATTACGGGCATAGTAAGTCGCTGATTGATAGGAGGGGAGGGCTCCTAGGATCATCCAAGGAAGATACTTGACATACTTGTTTATCATCATACAGCACCTCGCATACTCTAAAGGATTTGTTATTTCACTATCATTGTACTCCTTTTAATCAAAAATGCAAGCGATTACATAGATAAATTTTGAAAAACCAATGCTAATTGGCATTGGTCATTTTTCTTTTTTGATGGCGTTGGTAAGAATGGTAGAGTTTCAAGACGACAGACCCGCTAGCCATCCCGATAGAGATGACCAAGGCTAGAATAACAACCAAGGTTACACTGGTCATGGCTTGCCGATATTGGCCACTAACAAAGAAGGAGGTAGTCCGATAGGAAATATATCCAGGAACCAAGGGAGCGAGAATAGCCAGCATAAAGACAACGACAGGCGTCTTGTAGATGATACTTAAAATTTGACTGATACAAGAACCGACAATGGCGGCGATAAAAGTCGCGATAATAACATTGGTAGGTCCTTTCAAGATATAGTAGAGCAACCAAATAGCCATCCCTAAAATTCCTCCAGGGATTAACATGGAACGTTGCACGTTGAGGACGATTAAAAAGGTAATGATGGCAATCAAACTCGCCACGGCTTGGATTAAAAATTCGATTAGATTCATGATTCTATTTCATAAGGACTAGGGCGACGGTCGTTCCGGCACCAAGGGCAAGAGTAATGAGGAGAGTCTCAAAGAGTTTACTCATTCCAGAATTGAGGTGGTTGTTCATCAGATCTCGCACCGCATTGGTCATGGCGATTCCAGGAACGAAGGGCATGACACAGCCAGCAATGATG
>CADFQU010000083.1 GCA_902836505.1 Streptococcaceae bacterium | reverse complement strand
ACTACATCGTAGTCGGACGTCCAATCATCCAAGCAGAAAACCCATGGGATGCTTACCATGAGATTAAGAGACAGTGGAATAGTTAAGAAGGTCTAAGAAGCTGTGCTTCTAAGACCTTCTATGGGAAGCCCGATAGGGCCTTCCCTAAACTATTCACTAACTTGTTTGAAAGAAAATTATCGTTTCTTTCAAACAAGTGTCGGAACTCTGAAAAGTCCTATGGGACCTTCCCTAACGCATTCACTAGATTAGCTAAGAGAAAAAAATCGTTTCTCTTCTGAAATCGTCGGAATAAACAGAGCTCGATAGGGCCTTCCCTAAACTATTCACTAATTTAGTTGAAAGAAAATTATCGTTTCTTTCAACCAAGTGTCGGAACTCTGAAAAGTCCGAAGGGACTTTTCCTAACGTATTCACCAACCTATACTGTTATTGTTAAAAACTATTTCTGATTTAATTCGTATTCGATAAAAATCGTAAATAAAGGAGTTATCATGTCATTAGCTAAAGATATTGCCAGCCATCTTCTAAAAATTGAAGCTGTTTATTTGAAACCGGAAGAGCCTTTTACTTGGGCTTCTGGGATCAAGTCCCCTATTTATACAGACAACCGCGTGACCCTCGCTTATCCTGAAACTCGTACCTTGATCGAAAATGGCTTCGTGGACAAAATCAAGGAAGCTTTCCCTGAAGTCGAAGTCATTGCTGGTACAGCAACTGCGGGGATTCCTCATGGTGCCATTATTGCGGACAAGATGAACCTTCCTTTTGCCTACATCCGTAGCAAACCAAAAGACCATGGGGCTGGAAACCAAATCGAAGGTCGTGTACCACAAGGTCAAAAGATGGTTGTGGTAGAAGATTTGATTTCTACTGGTGGATCTGTCTTGGATGCTGTTGCAGCTGCGAAACGTGAAGGAGCAGACGTCCTTGGTGTGGTAGCGATTTTTACTTACCAATTGGAGAAAGCTGATAAGAAATTTGCGGAAGCTGGCGTTCAACTTGAAACCTTGTCAAACTACACTGAATTGATTCATTTGGCTGAAGAACAGGGTTACATTACTTCTGAAGGATTGGAACTGTTACGCCGTTTCAAGGAAAACCAAGAAACCTGGCAAGACTAAAGTATAATGGAGGAGGGCCAAAGCTTGGCTCTCCTTTTGTTTTTGTGATGAAAGGAAATTTTATGGAGCTTAAAAGACGGACTCGTCTGAGTCTAGAAGAAAAGAAGCAGTGTGAGCAGCTTGTGAGAGCCTGTCACCAAATTGACCATACCTATCGCTTGCCCTATTTGGATAATCTCTACAATGCTGATCCTACGATGCCAGCTTTTATCCTTGCATTGGTGGGGAGGCAGCTGGTTGGATTTTTGTCCATCTATGCGGATGAACCCAAAGAAGCTGAAGTACAACTTTTTGTGACTCCTTCTTTTCGTAGACAAGGGATTGCTCGTTCCTTATGGGAAGATTTTATGGACTTGGCCAAGGACTATCAGCTAGACGATCGACTATATGTTTCAGAGGTTCGGTTTTTGGACCAAAACACGGACTTACTTAGCCATTTTCATTTAGTAGAGGCAGAGGAGGAAGACCACGAACTGTGGTTAGAAGCACCTTGTCAGGTCACCGAATTTGAGAGGAGAGAAGGACTGACGGTGTTGGAAGCTGAGGAGTCCATGCTCCAAGAGATCGCGCATTTTCAATCCAAGGCTTTTGAGACGGATCTTGACTATGCCCTCAAGTATGCGACCGAGTCTCTCGAGGGGCAGGATACCCGTCTCTTTGTCTTGCGTGACCAAGAGCAAGTACTTGCTTCTGTTACGGTGGATCTATCTCAGGGTACGACCTATTTCTTTGGATTAGCCGTTGACCCAGATCATCTTCGCAAAGGGTACGCGCGCTATCTCTTACGAAGTGTGATGAATCAGATGGCTGCAGAAGTGGAGCAGCAATTTCAGATTGTCGTTGAAAAAGAGAATCAAGCAGCCCTGAGTCTTTATCTAAGCCTTGGCTTCACCATCCAAACTGAAGTCCTCTATTTGATGGAGAGCTGATAGAATCCAGCGAAATCCCTATTTTTTTGCTATAATGGAGCTATGTTAGTAAAAAGTAAAAATATCTTATTTGGATTGCTCCATCTGATCATGTTGCTCCTGATGGTGCACTGGTTTGTCATTAGTGTCGTCTACCTAAAAGATATTTCGGAATGGGGGCTTGTAGTTGGGGGACTTTTCTTTCTCCTAGCTTATGTTGGTCGCTCCTATCTCAAAAGAGCCTTTGCCTGGTTGATGAAACACAAGAATGGATTGATGCTGGGAGCGATTCTGGTTCAGATTGTTTTTATGCTGTCTGCGGAACTATTTATCCGTCGGGATGCTGCGGTGGTCTATACAGGAGCCTTTGGCCTTCTAAAAGAGTCCTCTATCTCAAGCTACCTGAGCCGGAATCCCAATAACCTTCCCTTGTTCTTGTACGAACGCTTTTTCTACCAACTCTTTGGTGGGGCAGGCCTCTGGGTCATGCAAGTTCTCAACATAGTATTTGTGAATGCAGGAGCCATCCTCTTGTATCGTTTAGGGCTAAAACATTATGACCAAAAAGTGGCAGACTGGGTGTATACCCTCTATGTGGTCTTAATCTGTTACTCGCCTTATTTTTACTCCATGTACACGGATATTCCGCCTCTTCCTCTCATCGCCTTGCAATTAGGGCTAGCCTTGGATCTCTTAAAAGGGGGCGACAGTGGTGCACAATGGAAGACATCCTTGTGGCTTGGGCTCTTGTCGGGGCTTACTATGCTGATCCGTCCGACGACTATTATTGTCGTGATGGCCTTTTGGATGGTCCTCTTCTTTAAAGGGCAGTGGAAGGTCTTTAGAAAAGTCTTTGCTTTAACCCTTTTATCAACTGGTCTGGTCTTTGGAGCTCTGAATACAGCTGTCAAACACCAAACAGCTGTTCCTATTTTAAAAGGGGAAGGGCTAGCTAAAGGACCGCTCTTGTTTATTAATTTGGGCTTGACGGATATTGGTCACAACCAAGCAGATATGAAAGAAGGGCTCTTAAAATATGTCGACGAAGATAAGCGAGACGAATACAATAATGGGATGTTCAAGAACGAATATATCATTAAAGAAATCAAACGGCGCTTGAAGGAATATGGACCAATTGGACTTCTGGGACATCTTTATACCAAGCAATCCTTGACAGTAGCAGAAGGGACACTTGGTTGGCTCTATCGGGATGTTGAAAACGAAAAGACTCCGGTCATTAATCCGCTTTACGAGCCTTATACCAAGGATTTACTTGTTGCCAAATGGATTCGTACCTACTTCTTAAGTACAGATCGTCCTCAGTACCGTTATTATGTGTTCGTCAAACAGTTGGTTTGGATTGTGATGGCAGCTGGCCTAGTTCTAGTCTATCTCAAGAAGAAGAACGATGACGATTTCCACTTCCTATCGCTTGCTGTCTTTGGTGGTTTACTCTTTTTGACCATCTTTGAAGGTGGCAAGACTCGTTATCTGATCCAATTCCTACCACAAATTCTCTTGTTAGCCTCTATTGGTTTGGCTGCTAGTCCAAGAAAATATCAAGAGAACGGTTAATTATTTTATGCTGTAAGGAGAAGCGATGGAACATTCAAGATGGCACCAATTGCTTAAGGAAGCCCTGCCAGAAGGGTACTTCCATTCGATTAATCAATTTTTAGATCAGGTCTATGCATCAGGGACCATCTACCCGCCTCGTGAAAAGGTTTTTCAGGCCTTAAAGACAACGAATCTGGAAGAGGTTAAGGTCGTAATTCTGGGTCAGGATCCCTATCACGGCCCTGGTCAAGCACAGGGGCTCAGCTTTTCTGTACCGGATGACATCCCAGCACCTCCATCCTTGCAAAACATTTTAAAGGAGTTGGCGGAAGATGTGGGGCTTAAGCCTTCCCATGACTTGACGCCCTGGGCAGAGCAAGGGGTTCTCTTGCTTAATGCTTGTCTGACGGTACCTGCTGGCCAGGCCAATGGGCACGCTGGCCTGATTTGGGAAGAATTTACGGATGCAGTTATTCGCCTAGTCAGCCAAGAGGAGGAGTATGTCGTCTTTATTCTTTGGGGTGCTTATGCTCGGAAGAAGAAGTCTTTGATTGATGAAAGCAAACACTTGGTTATTGAAAGTGCCCATCCCAGTCCCTTATCGGCCTATCGCGGTTTCTTTGGCTCCCGTCCTTTTTCAAGGGCCAACGCTTATTTAACGGAGATGGGTCGTGAGCCGATTGATTGGTTAAGATAGGAGAAAGAAATGCCTCAATTAGCAACGATTTGTTATATCGACAATGGGAAAGAATTTCTCATGTTGCATCGCAATAAAAAGCCCAATGATGTCCATGAAGGTAAATGGATCGGAGTTGGTGGAAAATTAGAACCTGGAGAAACACCACAGGAGTGTGCTGCGCGTGAAATCTTTGAGGAGACGGGCCTTAGAGCCAAGCCAGTCCTAAAAGGAATTATCACCTTCCCTGAATTTACACCTGATCTGGACTGGTACACCTATGTCTTTAAGGTGACCGAGTTTGAAGGGGAGCTCATCGAATGTAACGAAGGGACACTGGAGTGGGTACCTTATGATCAAGTCCTAAGTAAACCAACTTGGGAGGGGGACCACACCTTTGTCGAGTGGCTATTGGAGGATAAACCCTTCTTTTCAGCTATGTTCCGCTATGACGGGGATCGCTTACTAGAGACCCATGTCGATTTCTATGAATAAAGGAGTAGAAGATGTTAGTCATTAAAAATGGTCGTGTCATGGATCCAAAAACTGGTTTGGATCAAGTGTGTGATCTCTTGGTAGATCAGGGCAAAATTGTTGAAATAGGCCCATCTCTTTCTCACGAGCAAGCCCAAGTCATTGATGCAAGTGGCAAGGTGGTAGCGCCAGGCTTAGTGGATATTCATGTTCACTTCCGTGAACCTGGACAGACTCACAAGGAAGATATTCACACTGGGGCTCTGGCAGCTGCAGCTGGTGGTTTTACGACAGTCGTCATGATGGCCAATACCACTCCAACCATTTCGGATGTCGAGACTTTAAAAGAAGTCTTGGATTCTGCTGCTAAGGAAGCCATCCATGTCAAGACCGTTGCGACGGTTACCAAGAACTTTGATGGCCAACATCTCACTGACTTTGAAGGATTGTTACAGGCTGGGGCTGTGGGTTTCTGAGCTGATGGGATTCCGTGGCGAAGTACAAAGGTACGGA
>CADFQU010000082.1 GCA_902836505.1 Streptococcaceae bacterium | reverse complement strand
GAGCCCATCTACCCGCTTACCATAAATCATTTGTTTGAGTTGATCGAGGCGGTGGGTTTCATTAGCCCCTGTACAAATCTGAATGGCATAGCCATAATCAGAAGCAACCTGACTAATCCCACGGAGGACCGTAGGGAAGAAGGGGTTTTGGAAGAACACATCACTCTCGTCAGGCAAGACAAGGGCAATCACCTGACTGGATTGGCTCACTAAGCTACGAGCATTGAGGTTTGGATGGTAATCTAGTTCTTTCATGGCAGAACGAACCCGTTCTTTAGTGGCTTCACTGATGGTAGATTTATTTTGAATCACTCGTGTAACGGTAGATGGTGCAACGCCAGCAAGTTTGGCTACATCTTTGATGGTGACACGCATAAAGGACCTCCCTAAGGTTTGTAATCTGGATCCCGGAAATGAGTCTTATAGAAAGCAAGTGCGAGGAACAAGACAAATAGGATATTTTGGATCAAGATGGTTGTCGTAAAGACTTGGTGGAATACTAAACTGATCAGGACGCTCGCAAGAATAGGCAATCCAAGACAGTTGAGAGTGAAATTGAAGCACTCTTTGAAGGTTTTGAGAGAGAAGAGACGTGACTTCCGTGTCAAGAAGAGGAAGAAGGAAGCTCCAAATACTAAAATGGCAAAATTAACAGCAGATAAGAAACCTGAGAAGAGGACAAGGAAGAGACTAACTGCTAATCGATTGGCTTGGAACCAATCTTTGGAAATGGCCTTAGTGAGTTCTTTTTTGTCCTGAATACTCTCTTGATTGATGGTTTGGTAAGGAATCGTAGCCAGTTCTTTCTTTTCTTTGAGAATGATTAAGGCTTTCTTATCAAAATGAAGCGTCAGTGCTGCTCCGTATTCAGCATCCTCGTGTTGGCCAAGAATGACTTGACCAGATTTGTTTTCAAATACTTTTGAATTGTTTTGATAGGTGAATTCTCCTTGAGAGAAGGCCCCGTTTTCCTTCAATTCCTTCATAACATCCTCTGTTAAGGGATCAAAGACATCGCTAACAAAGGTAGTTAAGGGGTAGGTCTGTAATTCCGCATTTTGAACGGCAACAGGAATCAGGGTCAAGGATAGAAGAAAGAGTGAGGTAAAGATCATTTGGAACCAGTTGAGTTGTTTGCGGTTGGCAAATGCTTTTCTTACCTGAAAAAGGCTGGAAAAATAATTAAATGGATAGGGCATGAAGAGACCTTTCTAATCTCCGGGATGGATTTCCCTTGTATGGAGAGCATAACAAGATTTTATCCTTAACCAAAGATGGGAGAGAGACCGGTAGCAAATCAATCAACTTGCTATCCTTGTCCCACTCCCATCCTTTCCTTAAAGATAAAATTTATGTGACTGGGAGAAAAGCGCGAGAGAAAATTTCGTTCTTTTCACCATTGCTGGAAGGTTATAGAAAAGTTTATTTTATCCTTTATCCCCACCAGCTGTCAAGCCTGAAACAAAGTTCTTTTGAAGGAAGAAGAAGAGCACACAGATTGGGACTGCAATCAGAATCGCACCTGCCGCAAAGAAGGCAATCTTTTGATTTTTTTGGTCGCTGATAAAGGTCTGAAGACCAACAGCTACCGTATAATTGATTTCATCGCGAAGCAAGAATTTAGACAAGATGTAGTCTCCAAAAGGTCCCATGAAGGCCCAGAGAGCTTGGACCGCAATCATTGGGCGAACCAATGGAAGGACGATTTGCCAGAAGCGACGGAAGTGTCCAGCGCCATCCAATTTTGCAGATTCATCAAGTGAAATTGGGACTGTATCGAAGTAACCCTTCATCAACCAAGCGTTCATTGGAATTCCTCCACCGACATAGAGGAAGATCAGGAACCAACTGTGGTTCAAGGCGTTCAACATCAAGGCCATAACGAAGAAGGCAGTCAAAGCAGCCATGGTAGGGACCATTTGGATAATCAAGAAGAAGACCAAACTTTGCTTACGAGCCAAGAAGTTGTAGCGGCTGTAGGCATACCCTGCCAAGGTAATGATGGATGTTTGAGCAACCATGGTAATAATGGCGATAATCAAGGTGTTGAGATACCAAGTGCCATAGAGGGTATCCGTAAAGAGTTTTTGGAAGTTATCAAAGCTGAGACTGCCACTGAAATCAAGTGTAAAGGCACTGACGTTACCAGTTTTGAAGGCTGAAAGAACCGTGATCAACAAGGGATAGATGATGATGATGGAAAGGACAACCAAGTAGAGGTAAGTCAAGAAATGATTAAGGCGGCGTTTAAATTGAACTGAATTTTTCATTTTACACATCCTCCATATCAAATGCGTGCAGTTTCTTGAAGGCAATCATCGAGATCGAGATCACGATCAGAGAGATAATCAACGTAACCGCAGCAGCCATTGAGTATTGAGGTGATGAGTTCGTTGTCAATTTATAAATCCAAGAAATCAAGATATCTGTCGAACCAGCATTTCCTCCAACAGATCCAGGTCCACCATCGTTAAAGAGGTAGATAATGGAGAAGTTGTTAAAGTTGAAGGTATATTGGCTAATGAGTGTTGGTGCCGCAACAGCCAATATCATTGGGAAGGTAATGTTGCGGAATTTTTGCCAAGCATTCGCCCCATCAATGTAGGCTGCTTCATAAAGATCGTTTGGAATAGATTGCAAGATTCCGAGTGTCAAGACGTAAATGTAAGGGAAGCCGAGCCAACCTTGCATCATAATCAAAGCAATTTTTGTCCAGGTAGGATCCGTTTTCCAAGGAATGAGAACCCCATCTAAGAATGGGAAAATCTTCGCAAATAGAGGAATGACTTGCGCATTGATGGCCCCGATACTATCGTTGAACATGTTTGAGAAGGTCAAGATAGTGATGAAGGCAGGAACCGCCCATGGAAGAAGGAAGATGACACCGAAGATGCGTTTTCCTTTAATGAATGGTTGGTTAGAAATAATGGCTGTCAAGATACCAAGAACGATTTGAAGTGTTGAAGCTGCCAAGGCCCAGATCAAGGTCCAGCCCAATACAGATGTAAAGGCAGAACGGAAGGTACTCAAAGTCCACATGTTGGTGAAGTTTTGAAGTCCGATCCAATCAAGGAGTGTAAAGCGAGCTGTATGCTTAAAGTCGTAGTTGGTAAAGGCAATCATCAGGGTAACCAAAACGGGGAAGATGATTGCAAAGGTCATGGCAATATAAGAAGGGATGATCAAAAGATATGGGAAGCCATTTTCATAGATAGCATTCACCATCTCTTTTAAGGTCATCGGTACTCGAATGCCATTATTAATTCGCTTGGCTACAGTACCCGCATCTTTGATATTCAGAGCGTAGAACATCAAATAAACGACTGTGATAATTAAGTGGAAGGCACCACGGATTAAGATAAAAAGAGAGTTATCTTGCCCACGGACGGTACCGAGGGTGATGAGTTTGGACAATTCCCCCAAACCAAGCCCGAAAAAGTAAGCGAGAAAGACAATCGTTACACCGAGAAAGATGTATCCTTTTGCTTTCTGTTTGTTATAGATTTGTCCCAAGCCAGGAATGAGGGATAACCCCATTGCCTTTTTTGGATTTTGTTTTGTTTCCATATCGACTCCTTATATGTGAGCAACCAGAGGCCACATCACAGCGAAAGGCTGGGAAAGATTCCCAGCCCCTTGGGAACTGTTTTACTTGCCACCGAATTTTTGTTCGATAGTTTCTTTGATCAATTTAACAGCATCGTCAGCAGCATCTTTAGCAGATTTCTTACCACTTACAGCGTCGAAGAGCATAGTTGCAGCTGGATCCCAAACAGTACTCATTTCAGAGATGTTTGGCATTGGTTGAGCATTTTCAAACTGTTTAACAACGGCAGTTGTCAACTCATCGTTTTTACCAACAGCGTATTCACGAGCTTCTGTGTTAGCTGGCACTTCGTTAGTCTTATCGTAGAAGGCTTTTTGTTGATCAGTTGAAGTCAAGAAGTCAACAAATTTTTGAGCTGCTTCAGGGTTGTTAGCACCTGCAGGGATGACCCAAGCTTTACCACCACCGAAGGCAGAGTATGCTTTACCGTTTGGAAGGGTAGGGATAGTTGCTACACCATAATTTACTTTAGCTTCTTTCAATGAAGATGCTTTCCATGGTCCATCGATGATGGCAGCTGTCTTACCTTCTTGGAATTGAGTTTGGATGAAGTTTGCAGCACCTTTAGTGTCTTGCAATCCTTTAGGCCATTTAGCGTACCAAGTTTTCGCGTATTCGATACCGTCGATGGCACCTTGGTTGTTCAAACCTACGTCTTTTGGATCTGTACCATTTTTACCGAAGACATATCCACCGTTACCTGAAAGGAGTCCATATGCATAGTAGAAGTTTGTCCAGTCAGCAAGGAAGGCAGTGTTTTTACCTTCTTCACCAGCGAAGTCATACTTGCTGTCTTTTGCTAATTCTTCAAGTTCACCAAATGTTTTTGGAGCTTCTTGTAGGAGGTCTTTGTTGTAGTAAAGAACCAATGTTTCGATAACTGCTGGTGCTCCATACACTTTACCACCGTTTGTTACAAGTGATTCAGTTGTTTTGTCAGTCTTGCTGTCTTTGTTCAATGTAACTTCAGCCAATTGACCGTCGTTACCAAGACCACCTACGCGGTCGTATGGTGCCATCATAACGTCTGGAGCTTTACCAGATTGGTTGTCAAGAGACAATTTGTCCAAACCACCAAGAGCGTCGCCAGTCTTGATGTTTACTTTTGTACCACTTTCTTTTTCAAAAGCTTTCGCAGCTTCTTCCATGTAAGATTTGTAACCATTATCGACGTAGACAGTTAACTCGTTTTTAGCAGAAGAAGAATCTTCTTTTTTGCCTCCACAAGCTACCAAAAGAAGTGATGCGAATCCGACTGTACCAAGTACAGCAGCGCTTCGAAGAATTGTGCGTTTCATGATTTATTCCTCCTAAAGAATAAAAATAAGATTATTAGTTGAAAAC
Organism: Streptococcaceae bacterium; assembly: GCA_902836505.1. Classification (GTDB taxonomy): domain Bacteria; phylum Bacillota; class Bacilli; order Lactobacillales; family Streptococcaceae; genus Streptococcus. The sequence continues at coordinate 320 of CADFQU010000082.1, read as the reverse complement.
GTTTTAGACAAACGTTTTCCTTAACACGAATAGTATATCACAGGGAGAAAACGTTTGCAAGTATTTGTACAAAAATTTTTAAAAATTTTTTTATCTTCTATTATACACACAAATAGTTGACAAGAAAATGAGAAAGGGATACACTAGGCATAGGGTTAACCTGCAGAAAAATCATAAAAGTTTAGGAAACCTCTTGCATAAACCACAGGATTACTTTATAATGGATAATAACGCAAACGTTTTCCTTGAACGTTGCATAAAGATGATCTAGGGTCATTTATAAATAGGTTAAATTCAGTTCTATGTCTGATGACTGCTCT
>CADFQU010000081.1 GCA_902836505.1 Streptococcaceae bacterium | reverse complement strand
TAAAAACTCTTGGGATAGATCTGATAAATCACAGCATCATGCCACCATTTTTTCTTCATGCCCTTCTCCTTTTTGATTTTACTTGTAATCCCTTTCATCATAACCAAACTTGAAAGAAATTGCAACTCTTAGTAGCTCTATCAGTCTAATTTAAAATAAAAAAGAAGTCACTTTAGAAAACTTCCTTTTTTAACCTTCTCATCCTCTTTTCATTTTGCCAATTGTGATAAGAGAGCATGGCCAACCCAAAGAGATGGCTTCCAAACAAGGCCACCACAAAAATCAGTTTGCCCCTATCTGGATAAGAGAGAGGGAGATTGCTAAAGCCATAGCGACCCCACTCAATGAAGATTGGATGCGAAAAGTAAAGCGCCACACTCATCTGTTTCAAATACTGTAAGTCATAGGTTTTTAAAAAGGACGATTTTAGGCAAGCATTGACCAAATAGACCGTCACAAAAGGAAGAAGAAAGAAAAAGTTCTTATCTATTCCTTCATGTTGAAAAATAACTACGCCTTCTAAACAGAGGAAACCAAAAGTCAGAGCAACCTTTTGCCAACGGTGAACCCTAAAATTTTGTGAATGAAAATGATCATACAGATAATAACCCATATAGATAAAAATAGGCGTGTAAAAGAATCCATTTCGAGCAGTGAAAAATAAGTTGCTGTAGAGCTGGTATCCCTTGAGAAGACTCGTGGTATCCAGATAACCCGAATAGGTCTCAACCAAGCCCCAGCAATAGAGGAGCAAGGTGATCACCCCCGCCCAAACCATGCCCAAGCGTTTGACCAGTTGATTGACCAAAAACAAACCTAGCAAAAAAGCTGGGATATACCAGAGTTGGTAGCACATTCCCAAATAGACCAAAGCGATGATGACGCCAGCTGGAAAGAGAGATACTGGGAGGTTGAGACTAGAAAAAAAGATCCAGGCATATGGCAGATAGACACAACTCCAAAATAAATAAGTTTTAACGATTTTGACCAGATAGGCCTTTATTTTCCTCGAATCCCTTAGTGATTGCTTGAGGAAAAAGCTGGCACAGACGATAAAAAATGGTACTGCCATCCTGCCCAGGATGCTCTTGAGACCAAAATGCACCGGCTCATAGGAAGTTAAGCGACCACTATGAACCAAAATTACTGCAATCGCAAAAAGGTATTGAAAGAGACTTATCGTGGAGGTGTTATAGAGGGGATTCTTTTTCATGTCCGACTCCTTGCTAAATGCAGATTCTATGGTTATTTTAGCATGAAAGGCAAGGCCAAGCAAGGAATCCTTGCCCCCTTATCTACCTTTTTTCCTCTATTTTTGATATACTCAAAGCATGCACAAACAAACCATTATTGATTTTAAAGAACTTGGATTGCGACACCTTTTCACCAAGCCCATAAAAGAATTTAAAACCAGAGACATCGATCAAGTCGAGGCCCTTCTTAAAGAAGTGGAAACTTACCAAGAAGCTGGTTTTTATGCCGTAGGCTATGTCAGCTACGAGGCTGCTCCTGCTTTTGAGAAAAAATTTGCTGTCCATCCTGCACCTCTAATGGGAGAATATCTCCTCTATTTCACCATTCACGAGGAGGTCGAAACTCTTCCTTTTCCAGTGGACTATGAAGCTGTGGATCTTCCAGCCAATTGGACGGAAGAGGTTGAGGCTCCTGCCTATCAAGAAGCCATTGAGACCATCCAGCACCACATCCGTCAAGGAGATACCTACCAGGTCAACTATACTGTCCAGCTTTCTCAAGAGCTAGAGGCTGATCCTTTGGCCATCTATAATCGCTTAGTGGTGGAGCAGAAGGCCCATTACAATGCCTTTATCCAGCACGATGATGTGTCCATCCTCTCTATCAGCCCTGAACTCTTTTTTGAACAAGAAGATCGGCTATTGACCACGCGCCCCATGAAGGGGACTACTCGTCGTGGCCTCACCAACCAAGCCGATCTTGAAGAGGCAGCTTGGTTAGAAGCAGACCCCAAAAATCGAGCAGAAAACATGATGATTGTAGATCTCCTCCGCAATGACATGAACCGGATTTCGGAAATTGGAAGTGAGCAGGTGACCCGTCTCTGCCAAGTTGAGCAATACTCTACCGTTTGGCAAATGACATCGACCATTGAAAGTCGCTTGCACCCAGAGATCGACCTGGTCCAAACCTTCCAAGCCCTCTTTCCTTGTGGTTCGATTACAGGGGCACCGAAAATCTCTACTATGGAAATTATTCAACAGACAGAGGTTGCTCCTCGCGGAGTCTACTGTGGGACGATCGGTATCCTTCTTCCAAAAGGGAAACGGATCTTCAATGTGGCTATCCGAACCCTTCAAATGCAAGGCACCAAAGCCATCTATGGCGTAGGCGGGGGCATCACTTGGGACAGCAAATGGAAATCCGAATACCAGGAAACTAAGCAAAAGTCTGCTGTTCTCTACCGTCAAGAGCCTCGATTTGATCTCTTGACAACTGGTCGTATCCACCAAGGAGAGTTGACCTTCCTGAAGCAACACTTGACCCGTTTGAGAGAGGCCAGCCGCTACTTTTCCTATCCTTATAATGAGCAAAAGCTCCTGAAGGACCTTCAAGAAGAGCTGACTCATGTTGATTCTAGCCTTGACTATCGTTATCGGATAGCCTTGCAGAAAAACGGAAACTTCCAACTGACGATTACCGAGCTAACAGACTTACCAGCTAGCTATCTGCAGGCTCAATTACGAGAACAAACTGCGCCATTAAACCGACCCTTTACCTATTTTAAAACGAGCCAGAGAGACCACCTCATCCAGTCAGATTGGGAGCTGATCTACTATTTAGAAGATGGGACCTTACTAGAGACAACCATCGGAAACCTCATCCTAGAGATCGACGGCCAGCTTTATACTCCTCCAGCTAGCCTCCCTATCCTCGAGGGGATCTACCGCCGCCATCTATTGGAAACTGGACAAGTAGAGGAAAAACTTTTGACACTGAAGGATTTAGAAGTTGCTGACAGAGTCTATGCCTGCAATGCCCTTCGTGGCCTTTATCCACTCGATTTCAAAAGAAAGGACTCAGAATGAAACTTGTTTTTTTACATGGCCTAGGCCAGGATGCTCACTCTTGGCAAGGGGTACAAGATGCACTTTCCCCCTTGCATTCTGAATCCTTTGCTATTTTCTCCCATCCAAGCGAAAGCTACCAGGAGGCTAAAGAGAGATTGACGGAGTACCTCCAACAAGAAAGCGAACCCTTTATTCTGGTTGGACTCTCACTGGGAGGTGTTCTCGCTCTCGATCTCTCTAGCCAAGACTTGCCACAACTCAAGGGATTGGTGCTTTCTGGGACTCAATACAAACTCAAGACCAATCTCCTCTATCGTCTCCAAATTGTCCTTTTTCGTCTAATTCCCAAGCGTGTCTTTGAAAAGCAGGGTGCCAATAAACAACACATGTTGCAAATCTTTACCGAATTAAAAAGTCTCAATCTAACCGATACCGCTAAAACTTGCCCTCTTCCTAGCTTAGTGATTTGTGGCAGCAAAGATAGGGCCAATCAGGCTTCTTCGAAAAAGTTGGCGAATCTCCTGCCTAAAGGTCACTATCTAGAAATCGTAGACGGAGGCCATACGCTTAATACTCAGAAACCCAATGAACTCGCGCAAGCCATCAAGGAGTTTGTTGGTGAATTTAAAAATGAAGAGGCTAGCTTTAAAAACAGTTCCTCTTCATGTAGATAAAGTATTTTTTCATGTTACATAACTTAAAAAATCAAGAAATTTAAAGAAATGTTTATTTTCTAAAGTTACTCATGAATACCTTGAGGCTTTCCACCGTGAGAAAAGTCCTTGAAATAGTGATATTTCAAGGACTCGGGAGTTTTGAAACTTTAGGTTCAAAACTAAGTCATGGAACTTCTTAGAAGTTCGCTGACGTCCGTACTCACTTAAGGAAAGCCACTAGAAAACTTAAACTACAAGTAACGACTAACTTTTAAAAGGTTAGTCGTTTTTTTAGAAATATTTTAGAATTACTTGATAGTTATTTGAAAAGCAAGCTGTATACTGAAAGTGTAAAGAAAACAACTAGTCATTTGGACGAAGGAGAAAACCATGGAAAAAGTATTAGAAATTTCCCATTTGAGTAAAAAATTTGGTCAACAGTACGCCTTAAACGATGTGAATCTGAGCATTCGCAAAGGCGACGTCTACGGCCTGATCGGTAAGAATGGAGCTGGGAAAACCACCCTCATCAAGGTCATCACCCAGCTGATTCAGGAAACCGACGGAAGCGTCTCCCTCTTTGCTTCTACCAATCGCTCCCAGTGGACCCAAGCCTTGAAACGTGTCGGATCCGTCATTGAGAGTCCCGTGGCACACAAACATATGACTGCCTATCAAAACTTAGTCTACTATTGCAAGGCTCGCCATATCCCAAACCCCGACCAGGTCATCAAAGAAACTCTGAACTATGTCGGCCTGAGTAATACAGGCAAGAAGAAATTTCGTGATTTTTCACTAGGAATGAAACAACGGTTGGGAATTGCCATTGCGCTCATTGCCAAGCCCGACTTCCTCATTCTGGACGAACCCATCAATGGTCTTGATCCGGTCGGAATCAAGGAATTTCGTCAGATGATCAAGCGCCTCAATGATGAACTCGGCATGACCATCCTCATTTCCAGTCATATCCTCTCTGAACTCTATCTGGTTGCCAATCGCTTTGGCATTGTCGACCAAGGACGCCTGATCAAAGAAATTAGCAAGGCTGAATTCGAAGAACAAGGAGAAGATTACATCATTCTCAAGACCAGCCAGCTAGCCCTTGCGAGTCAACTGATTCAAGATCAGCTCCATCATCGAATCAAGGTCATCGATAAGGATGGAGAAATCCATATCTTCGGACAAACTCACGATATTAAAGTCATTATCAAAGCTCTCGTTCATGCGGATATTGATGTGGACGAAATCTACTATGCCCGCCAAGATCTGGAGAAATTCTTTACGGACTTGGTAGACTAGTCAAAGCACCGTCTTGTATTACTTATCCCACACATTTCATTTAGGAGATTTATCATGTTGCATACCATTCAAGCAGATTTTTATAGACTTTTTCGCTCCAAAGGATTTTGGATTACAGAAGCCATTCTCGTTCTCAATATCCTGTCTGGAGTCATCTTTGGAGCTACCGGACACGTCGGTGTCAATACGGAATCCAAATTACCCCAAGCGACCGAAGTTTGGACTGGCTTTAAAGCCTTGACCAACTATTCTTCCAGCATCAGTGTGACCATCCTCTTTACCATTATTGTCATCACCCTGGTCTTGGGAACAGATTTAACACAAAACTTATACA
>CADFQU010000080.1 GCA_902836505.1 Streptococcaceae bacterium | reverse complement strand
TCTAACGAATTACCGATTTCTGTCCCACTCTCGTTTGTTTCTTTTCAGATTACAAACCTGGTGCTTGACCTAATTCAGCGGCAATCATCCAGATGTGTTTTTCCAATTCAGCTTTTGCACCAACAAAGATATCGTTGGTCACATCATCTCCTTCAGCGTCTGTGATATCCAAGGCTTTTTGATAAAGACTTACCAAATAGCGGAAGATAGAAAGGACACGTCCCAAATTTTCTTCCATAGAGCGTTCGAATGAACCTTTTTCTTCTTGGATATTGCTGTGTTCCAAGAACTCAACCATGCTAGCATATGGGGCACCACCCAAGGTAATCAAGCGTTCACTCACTTCATCAAGAGTCGCATCCAAGCTTTCCATGTACTCATCCATTTTTGGATGCCATACAAGGAATCCACGACCACGCATATACCAGTGTACTTGGTGCAAGGCAATATGAGCGACATAAAGGTCTGCCACCACTTGATTCAAAACCGCTTTTGTATCAGTTAAGCTATTACTTACTTCGCTGATGGTTGCAAATGTTGCTACGTCTTTTGCTGCTTCTTTTTTAATTGTTGTCATAAATAGATTCTCCTTTTTTAGAATTATTCTAATTTAGTTATATTATAATCCTTCTAATTAAGAAATGCAAGAGAAAATGCTTAAATAAGAAAAGTTAGAAAATTGTTTCATTTCTAATCGTCATTAGTCATCTTTTTTACTAATACTATAAGTATGATCAACTTATATTTTTTTACAGTCGGTTCCTGTATTTCCTCCTTTTTAGGTCTCGTCATCGACCGCTTTCCAGAAGGCTCCATCATCCGTCCAAGAAGCCATTGCGACCATTGCCAACAGACCTTGAGACCTCTGGACCTGATTCCTATCTTCTCACAAGTCCTCTTTCGATTCCGTTGTCGCTACTGCCAGAGTCCGCTTCCTTATTGGTATGCTCTCTTTGAAGCCTGGTCTGGCCTCCTTTTTTTGCTGTGCTATCAGGGCCTTCTTCCTATTTCTCATCTTTTCGTTCTGCTTGGTAGTTGTGTTTTGGCCATCTATGATTTGCGCTCCATGGAGTATCCGCTTCTCCTCTGGCTGGTGCTCCACGCTCTTTGCCTGTTTTTCACCAGCCCTACCCTCTTGATGGGAGTCTTTCTCTTCTTAGGAGTCCTGTCAGCTGTTTACTCCATCGGCATTGGAGCAGGGGATTTTCTCTTACTGGCTACTTTTTCTTTGACCCTCTCGGCCGTCCAAGTCCTCCTAGTCATGCAAGGGGCTTCCCTCATTGGTCTCCTTGTCTTTCTCTTAAAAAAAGAAAAAGACCGGATTCCTTTTGTTCCCTGTCTTTTTCTGAGTTATCAGGCTTTACTATTTTTTACAATTTTTAGCAGATAAGCCTTCTTATTTTGTAGCTTTCGCTTCTAGATAATCGGCAATGGCAGCTACGTCCTTATCCCCACGTCCAGAAACATTGATAATAATAATCTTATCTTTGTCCAGTTGTGGAGCACGTTTAACAGCTTCTGCAATGGCATGTGAACTTTCAATAGCTGGGAGGATTCCCTCTGTCTTACTGAGAAGAAGAAGAGCTTGAACGGCTTCATCATCTGTCGCTGCCACATATTCGACACGACCAGAATCTTTAAAGAAGGCATGTTCCGGTCCAACCCCTGGGTAGTCCAAACCGGCAGAGATCGAGTACACTGGTGCTACTTTTCCATCTTCGCCAAAGACCGCATAAGTCTTCATTCCATCGACAACACCAACAGTCCCCTTGGTCATGGTCGCTGCATGCTGGTCTGTGTCCAAACCATGTCCAGCAGCTTCAACACCGACCAATTTGACTTCCTCATCGCCCACATATTGGGAGAAGGCACCAATGGCATTGGATCCACCACCAACACAGGCAATGACATAGTCCGGTAAACGACCTTCTTTTTCCAAGATTTGACGTTTCGATTCTTCACTGATGACTTTTTGGAATTCATGCACGATGGTTGGATAAGGGTGAGGGCCAACAGCAGAACCCAAGACATAAAAAGCATCCAGATCCGCCATCCATGCTCCAAAAGCAGCATCAACGGCGTCTTTCAAGGTCTTCGTACCTGTTTCAACGGCATGAACGGTTGCCCCCATCATTTCCATGCGAAAGACATTGAGACGTTGGCGTTCAACGTCTTCTGCCCCCATGTAGACATCACAGGCCATACCGAACTTAGCTGCCGCAGCTGCTGTAGCTACACCATGTTGACCGGCTCCTGTTTCAGCGATCACGCGTGTTTTGCCCATACGCTTAGCCAAGAGGATTTGCCCCAAGACGTTATTCAATTTATGCGAACCTAGGTGATTCAGGTCTTCACGTTTCAAATAAATTTTCGCCCCACCTAAATGCTCTGTCAAACTTTCCGCAAAGTAGAGCGGTGTTTCCCGTCCAGAATAATCTTTCAGATAATGTTTGTATTCAGCGATAAATTCCGGGTCATTTTTGTACTGTTCAAAGGTTTTCTCTAATTGATCGAGCAAGTTTTGAATAGGTTCTGGCACGAAAGACCCACCAAATTGTCCGAAATAGCCTTTTGTTTCTGTCATGATTGTGTCCTCTTTTCTATATCTTCAATTCTGTTTATGATCTTTTTCTCTCTCTGGTCCTTTGAGCTGCAGTCTCACAGGGTCCTTTTGAGATACAAAAAACCTCACACAGAAAAATCTGTGTGAGGACGATTCGATACCGCGGTGCCACCTCAATTGTAGGAAGACATACTTTCTCCTACATCTCTGACCTGTCTAGCAACAGGCTGCACGATAAGGTGTGCTCACCGAATTTTTATTGTTTCAAATTCATCATCATAAACGCATCAGCCCATTTCAAGATCCACCACTGCTTGTTCACAATGACCACAAGCTCCCTGGAAGTGAGAAAAATCTCTACTTTTCTGATGTCTTGAAGCTATTATAGCTTCCTACCTATCGTTTGTCAACCCAAAATTTGAAATCGTCTTCAATCGTTCGGATTTTGGACCAAACTAAGATAGCTTGTCCTTACTCATAGAAGCTTGCAGCCATTTAAAACACAGATAGGCTAGGTAGCCTCCTAGGGTATTGGTCCACAGATCATCTATTTCAAATACCCGATTGAAATCAAACAAGAGGTCTAGGATAATCTGACTGAGCTCGATCCATAAACTCATCCCTAGACTAAAGCAAAGGACGCGTTTCCGAGTGCCTAGCCAAGGCCAGAGCCAAAGCAGTTGAAAGACCAAAGGGAATAAGAGAAAGATGTTGGCTATATTTTGTACAAACACCTTGATCAGCTGGACCAGGCTGGTCACTTGACCTAGGTTGATGAGGGAATTAAAGGGAACCAGCAATACGACTACTCGCCCAAAATGTTGGATACCAGGTGTTTCCATTCCTGGTTCAGGCCGTTGGGGGAGAAAACACATGAGACAGAGCAGAACAAAATAGAAGAAACTGCCACCTAGTAGCAGTTGTCTTCCTTTTTTTGTTAATTGACCTTGTTCTATCAGCCAGTAGTTACGGTTGAGCTTCTTCAACAATGGCTTTCTCCCGGTCTCTTTTCATCGTATTAGAACGCAATTGACCACAAGCTGCATCGATATCCGTACCATGCTCTTGACGAACCACGCAGTTGACTCCGTTTTTCTTCAAGGTGTCATAAAAGGCCATCACGCGCTCTCTTGGGCTCCGACTATATTGGTCATGCTCACTAACTGGGTTGTAAGGAATCAAGTTGACATAAGATAGCTTCTTGATCTTTTTAAGGAGTTCTGCCAATTCCAAGGCTTGCTCCACCCCATCATTGACTTCATTGAGCATGATGTACTCGAAGGTTACCCGGCGGTTGGTCGTTTCAATATAGTACTCAATAGCCGCAAATAATTTCTCGATTGGGAAAGCGCGGTTGATTTTCATGATGCTGGAACGCAAGTCATTATTTGGAGCATGAAGTGATACCGCCAAGTTGACCTGAACCCCTTCATTAGCAAAATCACGAATCTTATGAGCCAAGCCAGAAGTTGAGACAGTAATGTGGCGGGCACCAATAGCTAGTCCCTTGTCATCGTTGACCGTACGGACAAAGCTCAAGACATTCTTGTAGTTATCAAAGGGCTCACCAATTCCCATCACAACGATGTGGCTGACGCGTTCATCTTGACCACGCTCGTCAAAGTACTTTTGAACCAGCATGATTTGGGCAACGATTTCCCCACTGTTCAAGTCGCGTTGCTTCTTGATTAAACCAGATGCACAGAAGGTACAGCCGATGTTGCATCCTACCTGAGTGGTGACACAGACTGACAAGCCATAATGTTGGCGCATCAAAACTGTCTCAATCAACATGCCATCTGGCAATTCAAAAAGGTATTTGACAGTCCCATCTGCTGATTCTTGCACGATCCGTTGTTTCAAAGGATTGATCACGAACTGATCATTCAATGTTTCGATCAAGCTCTTAGATAGGTTGGTCATTTCTTCAAATGACTGGACGCGTTTCCGATAGAGCCATTCCCATATTTGGGTTGCTCGGAATTTCTTTTCACCATGTTCTTCTGCCCACTCAATCAGTTCTTGTCGAGTCAGGCCATAAATTGAAGGTTTCATCTTATCTCTTTTCTCTCTTTACTTTTGACGGATGACAAAGTGGCGTTCTTGCTCACCCTGTGCATCTTTTTTTCTAGACCGCTGACGGTTCTTTTTCTTTGGTTGAGAAGTCTTTTGTTTTTGCTCTTGTTCACGTTCTCGTGGCTGATTTTTGGAGCGATTTCGGCGATTTTGCCGACCGCCACGCTTAGCAGAACGGTTGCCTTCTTCCTGTTGTTTTGGAGAAGATTTCTTGTCAAAGGATGCTCGACGGGGTTCTGCATTTTCTAGGACAAAATAAGCACAGCCATAGCTACAGTATTCTAATAAATAATCTTCCAGGCGGCTGATTTTCTCTGCATTTGTGACCGGACGATCGTCCTTATAGAAACCACGTAGACGCAACTGTTCATTGCTCCAATCACCGACAATATAATCAAATTTGGTTAAAATCTCTGAAAAACGCTGACCAAAGACCGTCTCATCAAAGGCTTCATTTTGGTTCTCAACCAGCTCGAATGTCAATTGTTCTGCTAGCACTTGATTGCCGACCAGACGAAATTCCGGTCCAGGATATTTATTATAATTAAATAATTCAGGGGATATTTCTTTGCGCATAGCCTTCCTTTATTCATACCTTTAGTTGTAACACTTTATTTTATCATAAATCCCTATCTTTAGATAGAATTTCAACGGAAAAGAGAAAATCTGTAAAAAGTCTGACGATTTAATTTACCTTTTCTTAACAACTTCTGGGTCTTCCCCAGTCTTCAAAGCGTATTGTTCAGTTGGTAAAC
>CADFQU010000079.1 GCA_902836505.1 Streptococcaceae bacterium | reverse complement strand
ATTTTCAAGGAACCGGTGGAGAATGTTTTTAGTCTAGTAGAGGGAGAGGAATAAATGTGAAAAAGAAGTATAAAGAAAGGTCAGCCCGTTTTCGTTTTTGGAGAAACATGGCCTTGATCCTTTTAGGATTAATCATTGGCTTTTTGACAGGTTATTTTGGTTCAGACCATCCTATTGAATTCCAAAAGCTATTTGATCGAGATATGCTCTATATAGGGTCAATCATTTTATATCTGGTGATTTTCGGGATTGCGTCTACCTACCTCATCTCATCCCGCCAGTCTTATCAGATGATGGATGAGGCAGAAGATGAGGACGAAGCCTACCGTTATGAAAGTCAAACGAGAAGAATCTATGACTTGGCTACGATTTTCAAAGGCGTCATGATTGTTCCCTATCTATTAGTGATTTACTTCTCTTGCCAAAAGCTAGTCTATGAAGAAAAACTAACAGGTGCTTTTGGGAAATACACCATCCCGCTTATTTTTCTTGGTTTGCTTTTACTTACTTTTGGATTGGAACATCAGTTTCGAAAAACGTTTAAACAGATTTATGGAAAAGCAATCCCACGCAATGCTAGTGGGGCAGAAGTCCGTGAACTAATAATGAGCATGATGGATGAGGCAGAGAAACAAATTTGCTATGAGGAAAACTTCGACATTGTTTTCAAGTTAAGCAATTATGTCTTACCGATTTCCTTAATGGTGATATTCTTAGTTGGCATTACATTCCAGGCAGATATCTTGTTAGCATTAGTAGTTGTATCACTGATTTATGTCTATATCTTGGTCTCTCAGTACAAGATTACCAAACGTTACTATAAAGAGTAGAGGAGTTTTCTATGTTAGAAATCAGAAATTTAGAAAAGAGTTTTGGCAAGAAGCAGGTCTTGTTCGGCATTGACTTGACTGCGAAAAAAGGATCCATCTTAGGTTTGATCGGGAAGAACGGAGCAGGGAAGACCACCATCTTCCATAGTATCCTTCGCTTCCTTGACTACAGTGGTGATATCCAATTGGATGGCAAAGCGATTAGCCAAGAAACCTATAAGGAAATCGGCTACCTGCCAGAAGAGCGGAGCCTCATGCCTAAGTTGACTATCTACGAGCAAGTCCGTTACCTTGCTAATCTCAAAGGAATGTCAACTGCTGAGGTCAAGGAGAAACTTCCAATTTGGATGGAAAAGCTCCAAGTAAAAGGGAAATTAACCGATAAGATTAAGAGCCTTTCAAAAGGGAATCAGCAAAAGGTTCAATTGATTATTACCATGATCCATGAGCCAAAATTGATCATCTTAGATGAGCCATTTAGTGGACTGGATCCCGTCAATACAGAAGTGCTCAAGCAGGTCATCTTTGAAGAAAAAGAACGCGGTGCGACCATTATCTTCTCTGACCACGTCATGACCAATGTGGAAGAACTCTGTGATGAGTTGGTTATGATTCGTGATGGATCTGTGATTCTTTCAGGTCCCGTACAAGAAGTTCGCAATAGCTTCGGGAAGACTCGTCTCTTCGTATCCAATGACTTCAGTAAAGAGGAGTTGGAAGTATTGCCTCATGTGACCAAGGTGACCATGACCAAGCAAGGTCTTTGGAAGTTGGTATTGGATGATGAGACAGCAGGTCCAGACCTCTTTGACCAGTTGACCAAGGGGCGCTATCTAGCAACCTTTGACCAACAAGCCCCAACCATTGATGAAATCTTTAAATTAGAATCAGGAGTAGAAGTATGAAACAGATGCTGATTGTTATCAAAGAAACTTATTTACGCCAAGTGAAATCATGGAGCTTTTTCCTGATGGTTCTTTCTCCCTTTCTCTTCATTGGATTGACGATCGGAATAAACTACTTCGTTGGCTCATCTACCTCTGCTAAAAGCAACATCGCCTTGATTACAGATCAAGCTCCTGTCAAGGAAGGATTGAAAGACACCGATGGCTTGACCTTTGACTATAAGGATGAAGCAGCAGCTAAGAAGGCCATGAAAGAGGAAGAAATCAAGGGAATCCTCACAGTTGAAGAAAAGAATGGCCAATTAGAGGCCCGCTACCAGAGTGAGGATGCCATGAAGCCAGGTTTCAAATCAATCGTCATGGCAAAATTGAGTCAGGTTCAACAAATGCTTAATGTTTCTAAAGCAGACTTAAGCCAAGAGCAGTTAACAGCCCTTTCTCAACAGGTCTCATTGACTGAAAAAATTGATGAGAAGAAAGAAGGACTGAAAATGGTGCAGACCATGGTAGCTGGAGGAATCGGTTTTCTTCTCTACATGATTCTGATCTTTTATTCAAGTATCACTGCTCAAGAGGTAGCCAGTGAAAAAGGAACCAAGATCATGGAAGTGGTCTTCTCAAGCATTCGCGCAACTCACTATTTCTATGCTCGTATGATTGGTCTATTCGGAGTGATTTTTACCCATATTGGTATCTATGCAGTCGGTTTGGGAGGCGTTTGGATCTTTAGAGATTCCATTCCGCTTGTGAAAGATATTTTATCTCCAAACTCTCCTATCACCCAACATATTGGACAATCCATTTCCTTGAACACCTTCTTCTTTATCATTCTCGGAATCTTCATGTACGTTGTCCTTTCAGCTTTCCTAGGGTCAACAGTTGCTCGTCCTGAAGATACAGGGAAGGCCCTCTCTCCTCTGATGATGTTGGTGATGGTTGGATTCTTTGGAGTGACTACCTTGGGTAGCGCAGGAGATGTCCCTCTATTGAAGATTGGATCATACATTCCATTCATTTCAACTTTCTTCATGCCATTCCGTACCATCAATGGCTATGCAAGTGGACTTGAATCATGGGGTTCATTCGGAATCGCCTTGGCCTTCACGCTTCTAGGCACCATGATCATTGGAAAAATCTATTCTAGCCTCATCTTACAAACAGATGATCTAGGTTTGGTCAAAACAGTCAAAAAAGCTTTGAGTTATCGCTAATCAATCAAGCCCTCAGATACTGCTGAGGGTTTTTAGTATGTATCAGTGGGCTATTTAAAACGATATTCCTTCATGCTAACATGTATTTTTTATTAAATTATGATATGATGGATGGAGATAGAGAGAGTAGAGAAAGTAGAGAAAAGGACGAATGAGACTCTATATCAAAGGTGATTATACAAAAAGAGTACCTTATGGTTATTTGGAACTAGCTGGTAAAATGTGGTTTCCAGAAGAAAAGCAAGTATCTTACTCAAATGCAGGAGACAATGATGCATTACAAGAAGATTTTTCTGTAAATTTATCCCTGAGGAAAGGCACTGCCGATAAGAGATGGTCTAGTGTCCCCCTAAAGGAAGGGGTACGAAGACTCTTTTCACATATTAAGGAATGTATTGAAATCAATTTTGAAGATGCATTTGCTACAGATTATAATGAAAAGGGAGACTATCTCCGTATTTTAACCAGCCATCTAGAAATTTTGACAGTTGATAGACGCGCGATGTACATTATGGCACTTGAGATTGCAAAGGTGATTGACGGGCAAATTAGCGAGGATAATAAGAAGACATGGCTAACAGTCGAGGAGTTTAGGAAAAAGCACGAGGCTATTCTATCTCTAACTTTTGAAGAAGCAAATGAACGAAGTTTGACTGAAATTCAAATGATGGATGTGGTAGATGACCCTCTTTGGGAGGAAGAAGCCACTCGTCGAAAAGAATATATACTAGCACATGGAGGCGATATCTCAGATTTATGAGACTATACATCAAAAGTGATTTTACGAAAAAAATAGACTTCACAACTAGAGAGCTTGTTTGGAAGATGTGGTTTAAGGAACGGAATGGCAAGAAAATAAGTTTCTCCAATGTTGGTGATGATGCTATGTTACAGGATGATTTTTACTTTGGTGTTCGGTTACACAAATGGTCCTCAGTTGACGAAAGATGGGATAAGGCTCCTTTTATAATTCCTAGTAATCCTTGGTTGTCTTTGGAATATGAGAGTATAACACTTGAATTTGAAAAAACTTTCATTACAGAGTGGAGAGAACGTGGGGATTATCTACGTATCGCATCTTCTCATACAGATGTTTTAACAGTAGACAAACGTGCTATGTATATTATGGCAGTCGAGGTGTCTTCTGCCATTGATGGTCAGATTAGCGAGGATGACAAAGAGAGCTGGGTGGATGTAGAGACTTTTAAGGAGTTGCACAAGGATATTCTTTCACTGACTTATGATGAAGCGGTTGAACTTAGTTTGGAAGAATTAAAGACAATGATACCAGTAAGAGATCCTCTATGGGAAGAGGAAGAACGCCTTCGAGAAGAATACATAGCTATCCATGGCGAACGAATTTATGACGATGAGGAAGAT
This sequence comes from Streptococcaceae bacterium, assembly GCA_902836505.1. GTDB lineage: Bacteria > Bacillota > Bacilli > Lactobacillales > Streptococcaceae > Streptococcus. The sequence goes on along the minus strand of CADFQU010000079.1, from coordinate 1,104 downwards.
GAGTGAAACTTTATATAAAAGGCAACTACGAGACTAGTATTTACCAAGCCTGTATGGAATTTCCTTGGGAAATGTGGTTCAAGGAACGTAAGGGAGTGCAGGTTGGTTTTTCTTACGCACGTGATGATGATTTTTATTTTAGCGTTAGTTTGGATAAATTTTCTTCGAATGATGAGCGTTGGGGGGTAACTGATTTTAAAATAGGAGATAATCCGTGGAATTCATTTAAATACGAGTATATAATATTGGATTTTGAAGATTCCTATGAAAGTGATGGACGAGAAAAAGGAGACTATCTGCGAATCATCACGACTCATAAAGATATTCTAACGGTTGATAAGCGAGCTCTTTATATCATGGCAATTGAGGTAGCCTCTGCCATTGGTGGTCACATTAGCGAAGATGATAAGGAAACATGGCTGAGCATTGAAGAATTTAAAACGAAACATGCAGATCTGTTGCATTTGACCTACGATGAAGCGGTTGACATTAGCTTGGAAGAGATAAAAGTAATGAAAGCTATTGATGAGCCACTCTGGGAAGAGTTGGATAGAAAACGTGAGGAATATATCCGAATCCACGGTGAAGTGGAATTGGATGACGAGGAAGAATAAGAAATTCTACTTCAACGTGAGAGCCCTCAGTTACAGCTGAGTGCTTATTGATTTCAAATTGACTTTTGCAAGCCTTTTCACTACAATAGAACTACAGAAAAGGAGGCGGACATGAACTATATTGACTTTGCTGAAAATGAGCGTCTGTCCACGATTGTCCTTGGGATGATGCGGATTAGCCAAATGAGTGAAGATGAGGTGGAGGCCTTGGTGGAGGCGGCCTTGTCGATTGGGATCAACACCTTTGATCTGGCGGACATCTATGGCGATGGCCAGTGTGAGGTCCTGCTGGGTAAGGTTCTCAAGCGCCGTCCGGATCTTCGGGATCAGATGTGGATCCAGTCCAAGTGTGGGATTCGCAAAGACGGCTTTACCTATTTTGATTTTTCTAAGGACTATATTTTGGACTCCGTCGACGGTATCCTCGAGCGTCTTCAGATCGAGCGCTTAGATAGTCTCCTCCTTCACCGACCGGATGCCCTCATGGAGC
>CADFQU010000078.1 GCA_902836505.1 Streptococcaceae bacterium | reverse complement strand
GGACAACAACACGGTGCAGGTGAAGAACGTCGCGAACCTGACCCAACTGCCGCACAAAAATCCAAGATATGATTCCTATTGCTAATGGGATAAACGAGATTATCATTGGGATCATCTTTGTGACCTTGGTGATTGCTGCCATGCTTTTCTTTTTAGATACTAAACTGGGGCAGGCCTATATCGCGACAGGGGACAATCCTGAGATGGCTAAGAGCTTTGGGATCCATACCAGCCGGATGGAGTTGATGGGGCTAGTAGTTTCTAATGGGATTATTGCCTTGTCGGGTGCCTTGATGGCCCAGCAAGAAGGCTATGCAGATGCATCTCGAGGAATCGGGGTTATCGTCGTTGGCTTGGCTAGCTTGATTATCGGAGAGGTCCTTTTTTCAAAACTGACCTTAGCAGAACGTTTACTCAGTATCGTTATTGGATCGATCATTTATCAATTCTTGATTTGGGCTGTGATTGCTATTGGGGTCAATACCAGCTACATCCGTATCTTTAGTGCTATCATCTTGGCTATCTGTCTCATGATTCCAACCTTTAAAGAGAAACTGCTGAAAGGAGTCAAACTCAGCAAATGACCGCAATTGTAGAATTAAAAAATGCCACCATAGTGGTGAATAATGGCTTGAATGAAGAAAAAGTCATTTTGGACAATGTCTCTTTGGAGATTCATGAGCATGACTTTATTACCATTCTTGGGGGCAATGGTGCTGGGAAGTCAACTCTCTTCAACACCTTGGCTGGGACCCTTCCACTGACGAGTGGTCAAGTCTTGATCAAGGGAGAGGATGTGACTCACTATGGTCCAGAAAAACGGGCAAAATACCTATCCCGTGTTTTCCAAGATCCAAAGATGGGGACAGCCCCTCGTATGACGGTGGCTGAAAATCTCCTGATTGCAAAATTTCGAGGAGAAAAGCGGGGTTTGGTTCCTCGTCGCCTTGCCCACTACAAAGACGAATTTAAAGAGGTTTTGAGCCAGATTGGCAATGGTTTAGAGAGGCATGTCGATACGGCGGTAGAATTCTTATCTGGCGGGCAACGTCAAGCCTTGAGCCTTTTGATGGCTACCCTGAAACGGCCTGAACTCTTACTCTTGGACGAACATACAGCTGCCCTTGATCCCAAGACGAGTCAAGCTTTGATGGAGCTGACGGATCGTTTTGTCAAAACAGATCGACTGACTGCCTTGATGATTACCCACCATATGGAGGATGCGCTCAAGTACGGAAATCGCTTGATTGTTATGCAGGATGGAAAGATTATCCAGGACTTGAATCAAGATGAAAAGGCTAAGATGGCCTTGTCTGATTACTACCGTTTCTTTGAGTAAATTTAGAAACTAGTTTCAGTGTGTAATCGCTTGCAATACTGATGTTAAAGGAGTATACTATAGGTGAAGATAAGGGAGAAGGGGTTGATACCAATGCCTTATAGATTCATACATTAGGTTACTTCGTTTTAGGTCTGCCTTCGCTGACACTTGATTGTGCTTTTTATAAAAAAGCCAGAACGTCGGAAATGTTAAATCGGTTGAGCCGTCAAGTAAGTCTGCTTAACTTACTAAATGACATTGAAATACGTGGAAATAGTAGTGGAAGCTTTAGATGGTTTTCGAACTTCGGTATGCTCAACTGAGTGCTTTGTAACAAAACTGAAAGAGAACTTGCAAAGAAAACCACTGGTATGTGAAAACGTACCATGAATAGAAATGAAAATCATAACTGTTGTTTTCGTTAGCCTAAATGGTTAATCGCCTCTTGTCAGTGAAGCAGACCAGACCTCTAGTCCCGTAAGACTGGAGGTCTTTTTGTCTGTCATGATAGAAAGTCGAGGTGAGGGCAGTGGGCTTGCCATATGCACATGAATATAGCTGTCGAGATCACTTTAAAGAAAGAGCAATGGAACGATTTGGAGTCGATAAAGATCAGTTGAGACGCTGGGTCAATCAACACGTGCCCTCGCTTCATCATTTTGATAGTAGTTTTGATCAACGTCCCGATACGGAAGCCTATGTAGCAGAGGACGGTGTCGTCTTTGTATGTGATCTGAAGAATCGGGAATTTATTACTTGCTTTCAAGCCGTTCAATTGACGGTGGATGAAGAGCAGAAGGAGGTCTGTCAAGACATTCATCGTGAGAATGTGCTGGCCTATAAACATAGTCAAAGTAAGCTCCTGAATCGCTATCGCTTAAAAGAAGCCAAAGAGTTGCTAGCCAATATTGAAGAGCATGTTGATCGATTTTATAACTTGTCTCAAATCCTTAAGAAGGGGGCGCTTAGCGATCGGAATTACCAGCATTTGGAAGAACTGCTTAATGAGTTTCATGTCATCAAGGCGGCAATACGGGTGATTGAGAATAAGAAAAATGATTATCATACGGACTAGTGTTTCTTTACCAAGCTGACAATCTAGGTCTTGATCTTCGTCTTAAGAACGGGTCCTCTATCAGATGATGGAGGGCTTTTGTTTGATCTGATTTTTGAAAAAATCGTGAAAAAATAGTATAATGTTCTAGATATGCAAGAAATTTGCAAAACTGTAATTCGACTTGGTGAGCCAAGGACCGTAAGTATGAACCATCACATAAAGGAGAAAACATGAGTAACATTAAGTTGATTACTTTAGGTGGAGTCCGTGAAAACGGGAAAAACCTCTACATAGCTGAAGTAAATGACTCTATTTTTGTTTTGGATGCTGGACTCAAGTATCCAGAAAATGAGCAACTAGGAGTCGATGTTGTTATTCCCAACATGGACTACCTCTTTGAGAATAGCGATCGTATCGCAGGAGTCTTTTTAACGCACGGGCATGCGGATGCCATCGGAGCTCTTCCCTATCTTTTAGCGGAAGCTAAAGTTCCCGTATTTGGGTCAGAGTTGACCGTCGAGTTGGCCAAGCTCTTTGTCAAGGGCAATGATAGTGTCAAGAAGTTCAATGACTTCCATGTGATCGATGCCAATTCAGAAATTGACTTTGGAGGAACCGTCGTTTCCTTCTTCCAGACAACCCACTCCATTCCAGAAAGTTTGGGAATTGTCATTAAGACTCCTGAGGGAAATATCGTCTATACAGGAGACTTCAAGTTTGACCAAACAGCGAGTGAGTCTTATGCGACAGATTTTGGTCGTTTAGCAGAGATTGGTCGTGAAGGGGTGTTGGCGCTCCTGAGTGATTCTGCCAATGCAGATAGCAAGATTCAAGTTGCTAGTGAGCAAGAAGTTGGAGATGAAATCCTGGATACCATTGGGGACTGGGATGGCCGTGTCATTGTTGCTGCTGTAGCTAGTAACCTATCACGGATCCAGCAGGTCTTCGACGCAGCTGCAGAGACAGGGCGGCGGGTTGTTTTGACTGGATTTGACGTAGAAAATATCGTCCGGACAGGGATTCGCTTAAATAAGCTATCTTTGGCCAACGAAAAATTATTGATCAAGCCAAAAGAAATGTCTCGTTTTGAGGACCATGAATTGATTATTCTTGAAACTGGACGTATGGGTGAGCCGATCAACGGACTTCGTAAGATGTCCATTGGCCGTCACCGCTATGTCGAAATCAAGGACGGTGACTTGGTCTATATCGTAACCACTCCATCTATCGCCAAAGAAGCGGTTATGGCACGTGTAGAAAACATGGTTTACCAAGCAGGCGGAGTCGTCAAACAGATTACTCAAAGCTTGCGTGTATCAGGACATGGAAATGCGCGTGATTTGCAGTTGATGATCAACCTCCTTCGTCCCAACTATCTGTTCCCAATCCAAGGGGAATACCGCGAATTGGATGCCCATGCACGGCTTGCTATGGAAGTGGGAATTTTGCCTGAAAACATCTTCATTCCGAAAAAAGGCACCATCATGGAATACGAAAATGGCGACTTCGTTCCTGCTGGTAGCGTCTCTGCCGGAGATGTCCTCATCGATGGGAATGCCATTGGCGATGTTGGGAATGTCGTTCTCCGTGACCGGAAAGTCCTTTCAGAAGATGGGATCTTTATTGTGGCTATTACAGTTAACCGTCGTGAGAAACGCATCATCTCGAAGGCAAAAGTTCACACCCGTGGCTTTGTCTACGTGAAGAAGAGTCGCGATATCTTGCGCGAAAGTGCAGAGATTGTCAACCAAAGTGTGGAAGAATATTTGGCTCAGGATAGTTTCGATTGGGGTGAGCTTAAGGGGGCTGTTCGTGATAGTTTGGCCAAATACCTTTTTGACCAGACCAAACGTCGACCAGCTATCTTGCCAGTTGTCATGGAAGTGCGCTAGGATGAACATAAGAGGAAAAGTCGATCGTCGGCTTTTTCTTGTCAAAAAAGAAAGAAATAGTGAGGAAAGATAGATGGCAGTAATGCAGATTGAATACTATTCAGAAGCGCTCGCAATGGAGTGGGGAATCAACGTCCTCTATCCAGATGCGTCTCGGGTGAAAAATCCAGATGATCAAGATATCCCGGTCCTCTATCTCCTTCATGGGATGAATGGCAATCAGTACTCCTGGTTGAAACGGACCAATGTAGAACGGATCCTACGTTCGACCAATTTGATTGTCGTCTTGCCTAATACCAATAATGGTTGGTATACGGATACTCAGTATGGTTATCCCTACTACACAGCTATCGCAGAGGAATTGCCTAAGACCTTGGCACGCTTCTTCCCCAATATGACCAAGAAACGAGAGAAGACCTTTATCGCTGGTCTATCGATGGGGGGCTATGGATCTTTCAAACTGGCCCTTCAAACCAATCGCTTCTCGCATGCCGCTAGCTTTTCTGGTGCTCTTAGCTTTGAGGGGCGTCAACTGGCAGACACCGACCTTGGCAGTAAGGCTTATTGGCAAGGGGTCTTTGGAAAGCTAGAAGATTGGACGACAAGTCCTTACTCCTTGGAAAGCATTGCGGAGAAGTACTCAGATAAAAAGACGGTCTTATGGGCTTGGTGCGGAGAGCAAGATGCTCTGTATGAGGCCAACAATATAGCTGTGGATCATCTGAAGGACCTCGGTTTTGATATCACCTACAGCCATGGACCAGGAAAACATGAATGGTTTTATTGGGAGCGGGAGTTGGAGCATTTCTTAGCAACCCTGCCAATTGATTTTGAACTAGAAGAACGACTCGATTAGGAAGCTACTCATGCAGAGATGTGCTATAATAGAGTGGAAAGCGCCTGGGCCAGTTAGATGAGAAGCCCAGAATCAATGAACAATTAGGAGAAATATACGTGACTAAAGATATTCGTGTGCGTTATGCACCAAGTCCAACAGGACTACTACACATCGGCAATGCCCGAACTGCATTGTTTAACTACTTGTATGCACGCCACCATGGTGGAACCTTTATCATCCGCATCGAAGATACGGACCGCAAACGTCATGTCGAAGACGGCGAGCGTTCACAGCTTGAAAACCTGCGTTGGTTGGGCATGGACTGGGATGAAAGTCCTGAGACACATGAAAACTACCGCCAATCTGAGCGTTTGGAACTCTATCAAAAATACATTGACCAACTCTTGGCTGAAGGAA
>CADFQU010000077.1 GCA_902836505.1 Streptococcaceae bacterium | reverse complement strand
AAATTATTAGAAAAGGTTAGTATCCTTTCCTTATCTCTTGTATTAACGACATCGTTTTCGATTTCGAGTGCACTTCCCTATATGTTCGAATACTATAAGGATCTCCCAAAAAGTCAAATCGAACTCTTGGTATCCCTTCCATCCGCTGGGATTATGGTCACCCTCTTCCTCAACACCTTTATCGAACGCTTCTTAGATGAGAGAAAGATGATTATCACCGGTCTATTAATCCTCTCAATCTTTGGAATGGTCCCTTTCTTTAACCAAGCCTATCCTATCCTCTTCATCTCTCGTTTCATCTTTGGGATGGGAGTCGGATTGATCAATGCTAAGGCTATTTCAATTATCAGCGAACGCTACCAGGGACGAGAACGAATCCAAACTCTTGGATTTCGTGGTTCTGCCGAAGTCGTAGGGACAGCCCTGGTTACTTTATTGGTCGGCTTCCTCCTCCAATTTGGCTGGACTTCTAGCTTCCTAGCCTACGGGGCTGGATTAATCGTTCTCTTTCTCTTCATGACCTTTGTCCCTTACCACCAGCAAGAAGAAAGTCAACATATCCACGCCAATCATAAAGAATCACTCCAAAAAGAAGAATGGAAGTTGACTATTATTTTAGCCATTGTAGCCGCTATGATCGTTCTATGCAACGTCGGAGTAACTCTTCGCATTCCTAGTATTGTCGCCTACACTTTCAAGGATCAGCATAATTCAGCCAGCTTCATTCTAAGCGCTATGCAATTGATTGGCATTCTAGCTGGTCTCACCTTCTCTGGTCTTGTTTATTTGTTCAAGAGCAAATTGATCACTTATGCCGGGATTGCTTACGGAATCTCAATGATGGCTGTAGCCCTTTCACCAAGTATCCCTCTTCTGGCTCTTTCCGCCCTCTTCTCAGGCTATACATACAGTACTGCTCTTACTATGGTTTTCCAAATCTTGTCAGCCAAGATTCCTGCTAGACGATTAAACCAGGTGACCTCAGTAGCCGTCTTGGGATGTAGCTTCGGAGCGGCCATTACACCTTTCGCCCTCAATACCATCGGTCTCATCTCCGACAGCAACGCTTTTATCTTTACCGTGTTAGGTATTGCTATGGCTCTCCTAGCCTTCTCTCTTCTCTATCTTTTAAAAGATCATCACGAATAACCAAAAAGACTGGAATAAAACATCCAGTCTTTTTGTGTCTTAATTACTAGAAAGTTGGGCAGTTTGCATTTTGTAATAAACACCTTTTTGTGCCATCAACTCCCTATGATTTCCATGTTCGACGATGTTTCCATCTACCATCACCAGGATAAGATCTGCATTTTCAATCGTGGACAGACGATGGGCAATCACAAAGCTGGTCCGCCCTACCATTAGCTTATTAAAGGCATCCTGAATGAGCAACTCTGTCCGCGTATCAATGGAAGACGTTGCCTCATCTAATATCAAAATCTTAGGCACTGCAAGAAAGACTCGAGCAATGGTCAGAAGCTGTCTTTGGCCTTGAGATAAGGAATCCCCTGCATCTGCTAGATAGGTATCGTAGCCATCTGGAAGCTGTTGGATGAAGAAATCAGCATTGGCAGCCTTAGCTGCTTGAATCACGTCTTCCCGACTAGCATCTGGTCGACCAAATGCGATATTCTCATGAACCGTTCCCACTTTGAGCCAAGTCTCTTGTAGGACCATTCCAAACTGCCTGCGGTAGCTTGCTAGACTATAGGTATCCACGGCTTCTTGGTCTAAGAGCAAGCGCCCCTGATCCACATCATAAAAGCGCATGAGAAGATTAATCATGGTTGATTTCCCAGCACCTGTAGGTCCAACAATGGCTACCTTACTAGCTGGTGGGATAGAAATGGAGAGATCCTTTATGAGGGGCTGATCAGGTCGATACCCAAAGCTGACATGATCAAATCGGACAGCTCCTTCGACAGCCTCTTCTTGCAAGTCTTTCTTTCCACTTTCTTTCACTTCCTCTTGGTCCAGGACACTATAGAGACGTTCCGCACAAGCTAGGGCACTTTGCAACTCAGCAAGGACAGAGGAGATGTCATTGAAGGGTTTGGTATACTGATTGACATAGTTGAGGAAGGTCACCAACTGGCCAACAGTAAAGCCCGTTCCAGATAGGATTCGGAAGGCTCCAAATCCCGTCACCAAGGCATAAATCAGGGCATTGACAAAGCGCGTCGCCGGATTAACAGTAGAGGAATAAAAAATCGCCTCTTGAGAATAACCAGCATAGTCGCCATTGATTTCAATAAACTTGTCTTTAAACTGGTTTTGGGCATTGAAGGCTTGAAGCAAGCTTTCTTGACTGAGAGATTCTTCAATCATCTGGGTCTGAGCACCACGCGCCTGGGTCTGCATCCGAAAGAGATGGTAGGACCGCTTGGCAATAAAACGAGCGATAAATAGAGATAAGGGGGTCAAAATCAAGACCATACCCATCATCATCAAATCCAATCGGGCCATACTAGCGATGGTCACTAGGATGGTTAAAAGACCAACAAAGAACTGATTAAAGACCATCAATAAACCATTATTGAGTTGTTCAACATCAGTGGTCAAACGACTGACCAAATCTCCAGTTCCTTGACGGTCCAGGTAAGATAGAGGAAGGACATGAACTTTCCGGATCACCTTCTCCCTCAAGGACTTACTATAGCGATAGATCAGCTGATTGTAAACCAAGGGATTCAACCATTGAATGAGACTTGCAAAGAGGATCACTAGACCCATTTGAAGGATAAGCGGCAACAAGAGATGACTAGCATCAGGGAGCACCACTATGTCCACTGCTCGACCAATCAGAATGGGGATATAGACGGTTAACAAGACTTGTAAAATGGTTCCTAGACTGGCCAAGATAAGCCAAATGGGCTGTCTGGCTATATCCGCAAGTAAGCGCTGTAAATAAGTCTTCTGTTTCATTCTGTCCCCTCCTCTCTCTTCTGTTGGGAGAAATGAATCTCTTGGTATAAAGGATTGGTTGCCACCAAGTCTTCATGCCTTCCTAAGCCGACCTGTTTGCCTTTGTCTAAGACGAGAATTTGATCAGCGCTTCGCAGACTATTGGTCCGTTGCGAGATGAGGATGAGACTTGTCTCCGTCAATTCCTCTTTTAGAGCCTTTAAAAGCCGTGCTTCTGTCAAATAGTCCAATGCTGAAGTGGAATCATCCAACACCAAAAATGGAGCTTTGCGAAGGACAGCTCGAGCGATGGTCAGACGTTGCCGTTGCCCCCCAGAAAAATTTCGTCCAAAAGCTTCTACCAGAGCGTCTAGCCCTCCTTCTTTCTCACGGACGAAATCAGCTGCTTGCGCAACTTCCAAGGCCCACCACAACTGCTCTTCATTCGGTTCCTCGTTTAATCCCAGCGTTAGGTTCGAACGAATACTTCCTTTAAAGAGCTCTGCTTTTTGTGGAACCACTGCTACCCAGTCACGCCACTGACCAAGAGTCTTGGGACTCTGCCCATCTTTAAAAATGGTTAGATTCCCTTGACTTGGGTCATAAAGATATCCTAGCAATTGAACCAGGGTAGATTTCCCAGACCCTGTACCCCCAATGATCCCCAAGGTTTGTCCCTTTTTTAATGATAAATGAATACCTTCTAAGGACGGTTTTGCCGCTAAAGGATAGGTAAAGATTAAATCTTGGATCTCGAGAGCCAGTTGAGGATTTGAAGCAGCTACCTCATCCAACTCTTGATCCAGATCTTCACTTTTCTCATCAAAGACTTGGACAATCCGCCCAGCAGCAATATAGCTTTGGTTGAGTGAGGTCACCAACATTGCTAACTTCAATAATTCTGTTAAGATTTGAAGCAAGTAATTGACCAAGGCGACCAACATTCCTTGGCTAAGCGTTCCCATTTGAATGGAGGCTTGTCCCTGCCAAAGAATACAAATCAAAGTCCCGTTCACAACTAAGAAGGTCATAGGACTAATCAAACTAGACCATTTGGATACTAGTAATTGCCACTTGGTATAGTCTTGGTTGACCTCATTAAACTCTGCTTGTTCGTGAGTTGCTTGTCCAAAGGCTCGGATAACCCTCATCCCTTGTAACTGCTGACGCGTGATGGTAACCATTCGATCTGTTATCTTCCTGATGCGTGCATAAAGAGGATTGACCAGACGAGACATGACGACAATGATTAGAGTCAAGAGAGCAACCATTCCAATAAACCACAAGGTCAGTTGCGGACTAATTGTGAAAGCCATAAAAATAGAGCCAAAAACGACAATCGGTGCTCGGAGGAATAGACGTAAAAATAGATTAATCCCCGTTTGAATTTGATAGGTATCACTGGTTAGTCGCGTCACGAGACTTGAGGTGGTTAGGCGATCCCTCTGCTCCTTAGACAAGCCGAGAATTTTCTCATACAAATCATTAGTCAATTCCTTAGTATAACCAACGGCTGCTTTTGATGAATAATATTGGGCCGTTATCGCTACAAGAACCCCAAAACCAGCAAAAAGAAACAAGAGGCCAACCAGTCCAAGCATTCCCCCTTGATCCTGACGGGGGATGAGCTGATCGACCAGATGGGCAATTAAAAGTGGAACCAGTAATTCAAAAGTTGCTTCTAACAACTTGAAAAACGGTCCCAGTATGGCTTCTTTTTTATAATTCCTGAAGTATTTCAATAAGTCTTTCATACTACTAGTTTCTCTTTCTAATGGATGTACTTATTTTACCACAATTTAGAAAGAGAGAAAAACTCTCCCTGCAAAGCAGAGAGAGTCGAATAATGACCTGATAAAGGTCAGTAATTTTATTCCTTCTTTGTCCCCTTATTTAATATCTTGCCCATTTTCTCCAATCCAATCAGTAAGAGAGGGAAAGTGATAAGTGTTACAAGTCCTAGCACAAGAAAAACAGTTACAAATCCACAAGTATCGATAAACCAACCAGTCAGTGGGAAGATAACGATCATGGATAGACTAAACATCATCGAATTGATACTAAGCATGGTTGCTCGAACACTAGATGGTAAATAGCCTTGTAAATCATTGTAGTAAATGGGTTGATAAACCGCGTATAGGGCATTGGTTAGAAGATAAACACTCAGATAGGCCAATGGAGTATTCAACCCTACCAAAAACAAGGCCAGACCTGTCAGTGCAACTAAAATTGGAAAGACTTGATTGCTATTCCATTTTTTTCCGATTTGACTAGCCAGATAAACCGCTAGAAGATTTAAGAGACTACCAACAAGCATGATGAGCGATACTTGCCAACTGGCTAGGTCACTGATTTTCTGTTGGTAGTAAAAATAAAACATACACATGATGGTTCCTACCAGCTGATAGGTGAACATCCAGTAAAACAAGACTGGTTTCTCCTGCCATTCTTGTTTCACTACCACCAATATCCGTTTTAAGGTTAAGTGATTTCTTTCACCACTCTTGCTCTCTGGCTCTTTCATTAGAAAAATCAAGAGAATGGATAGCGATGAAAGGCCAATAGCAATCAAGTAGGTCCAAGCCAATGCTCCGTGAATAAAGAAGCCTGCCACCACTGTCCCTCAAGTTCGGGTGACTTCAGCCACACCAGACAAAAA
>CADFQU010000076.1 GCA_902836505.1 Streptococcaceae bacterium | reverse complement strand
GTATCGATGCAGGGATTGATAGAAAAAATAGAACCCGGACGATGACTCTGATGAGTCGTCAAGTGAGTGACTTGAAGAGAGGGAAGTTTACCAGTGAAGAGCTTCGCTTGACAAAAGAAATGATAATAAATGCTGCAAAATTGTCGCAGGATCGACCTGGCACCTTGATTGAAAGAGCTTATCTAAAATCCACTTTAGGAAAACAGTTCTTGTCAATTGATGATTGGATTCAAGCCATTCAACTGGTGACGAAAGATGAAATTATGGCTGTTGCCAAATCACTCAAATTACAAGCGGTCTATTTTATGGAAGGAAGAGAATGATAAAGAAAGATTTGGAGAAAATAGAGTATCCAGCTGTTGGAGAATGCGTTTATCAGACAACTCTCCAAAATGGATTGAAGTTATATTTAATTCCAAAAACGGATTATAATGAAAGCTATGCAATCATTTCTACTAAATTCGGTTCAGTTGACACAAGATTTACAATGGATGGAGTAGAAGGTGTAAAAGAATTTCCAGCAGGGATTGCGCATTTTCTTGAACATAAATTATTTGAAGATCAAGATGGTCAAGATTATTTACAACATTTTGTAAAGCTGGGAGCTGAAAGCAATGCTTTTACTAGCTTTACACAAACCAGTTATCTTTTTTCGACTACTTCGAATGTCAATGAAAATCTGAGATTGTTACTGGAGATGACACAATCTCTTCATCTCTCTAAGGATTCTCTAAAGAAGGAACAGTTGATTATTCAACAAGAAATCGAAATGTACCAAGATAGTCCTGACTACCAATTATTCTTTAGGGCGCTGGCAAATCTCTATCCAGAAACACCTTTAGCCCAAGATATTGCAGGTACTGTATCTTCTCTCTCTCAAATTGATGAAGAAAGTTTACAGGGTAATTTTGATTATTTCTACCAACCATCCAACATGCATCTAGTGGTTGTCGGAAATTTTGATCTTGACAGTCTTGTGAACCTTGTTTCTGAATTTGAGATGAAAACTTCTTCAAATCCTCTTCCTCACATTTCACCTGTAGACTTAAATCCAGTTGTTCAAAATGAGACAAGTCGGATGGAAGTTGCTTCACCAAAATTAGCAATTGGAATTCGTGGAAGAAATCAAATTCCTCCTATGTACCAGTATCGTTATAAGATTATCCTCAAATTATTATTTGCAATGATGTTTGGGTGGACATCCAAGCGATTTCAGTCGCTTTATGAAGTTGGTAAACTTGACAACTCCTTGACACTAGAAATTGAAGTAGAGTCTTCGTTTCACTTTGTGATGTTAACGATGGATACTTCTGAACCTGTCAGTATATCCCATCAGTTCAGAACTACCATAAAGAATTTTGAGAAAGATCCCGATGTGACTCAAGAGCATTTGGATACGATTAAAAGCGAAATGTTTGGTGATTTTTTACATGGTTTGAATTCCTTGGATTATATTGCTACTCAATTTAATCCAATTGAGACGGGTGAAAATCTATTTGACCTTCCAAAAATTTTACAAAGTATTTCTTTACAAGACGTTGTAAAGGTTGGTCGAGATTTTGTCAACGCTTGTGATATGACGGACTTTATCATTTTCCCTAAGTAATGGGGATATAGAATGGAATAATGATTTTGTCGAATTAAATCGAGGTCGATTTTGTCAACTAGATGTAAACTATTATGTAAACTAGTAAGGAGACTAGAATGAAAAAAGAAAATATTCCTAATGCCTTAACACTGATTCGAATTGTGTTTATTCCCATTTTTATTGTGATGCTAATATTTGGCAAAAGTTATGGCTGGCATGTGGCAGCAGCTATCGTATTTGCGGTTGCAAGTATTACCGATTATTTAGACGGTTATCTGGCTCGTAAATGGAACGTTGTGAGTAACTTTGGGAAATTTGCGGATCCTATGGCTGATAAGCTTCTTGTCATGTCTGCCTTTATTATGATGATTGAATTAAAGATGGTTCCGGCTTGGATTACTGCAGTTATTATTTGCCGTGAATTAGCTGTTACTGGTCTCCGCTTATTATTGGTTGAAACAGGAGGGGTTGTTTTGCCTGCAGCTATGCCTGGAAAAATTAAAACCTTCTCACAAATGTTTGCCATTATTTTCCTTCTCTTTCATTGGGACTTATTGGGTCAAATTACGCTTTATGTTGCACTAATCTTTACAGTCTACTCTGGATATGAATACTTTAAAGGCAGTGCCTACCTCTTTAAAGATACCTTTAGATAAATGAATAATATTATAGAAGTTCGAAATCTTACATTTAAGTACCAAAAAACAGATGAACACCATCAGTTAAATGATATTTCGTTTCACGTGAAACATGGCGAATGGTTATCCATTATTGGACATAACGGAAGTGGTAAATCAACAGTGGTCCGCTTGATTGATGGCTTGTTGGAACCGGAATCTGGTCAAATCTATATCTCTGGAGATTTGCTAACTCCTGAAAACGTTTGGGATAAACGTAGTGAGATTGGTATGGTTTTTCAGAATCCAGATAACCAATTTGTTGGAGCTACTGTAGAAGATGATGTGGCGTTTGGATTGGAAAATCAAGGGATTCCAAGAGATGAGATGGTTCGACGAGTAGATGAAGCTTTGAAGATGGTTCGCATGGATGAGTTTAAGGATAGAGAACCAGCTAGATTATCCGGTGGACAAAAGCAACGGGTGGCAATTGCAGGAATTATTGCTTTACGACCTAAAATCATTATTTTAGATGAAGCGACCAGCATGTTGGATCCTGAAGGGCGCTTGGAACTGATTCGTACGGTTCGAGAAGTTAAAGAACGATACGGTTTAACGGTTATTTCTATTACCCATGATTTAGAGGAAGTCTCCTTAAGTGATCGGGTTATTCTCTTTGAAAAAGGGAAAGCGACCTTGGATCTGACTCCAAGAGAACTCTTTTCTCGACATGATTTAGATGAAATTGGATTAGAAGAACCATTCGCCAATCGATTGCGAAGCATGTTACATCAAAAAGGTTTTCCAGTCGGAGAAACCTATCAGACTGAAGGAGAGCTAGAAAAATTATTATGGGAATTGCTTTAAAACAGCTTAGTTATACCTATCAAGAAGGAACTCCATTTGAAGGAGCGGCTCTTTTTGATGTGAATATGGAAATCCCAAGCGGTTCTTATACAGCTCTAATTGGGCATACTGGAAGTGGAAAATCAACCATTCTCCAATTATTAAATGGTCTGCTTTTACCTAGTCGAGGGGAAGTGCAAATGAATGATTTACACATTGATTCTGAGTCCTCTCAAAAAGAGTTAAAGAACCTTCGGAGGAAAGTTGGTCTTGTCTTTCAATTTCCAGAAAGTCAACTCTTTGCTGAGACTGTGGTAAAAGATGTCGCTTTTGGTCCTCAAAATTTTGGAGTAGACCAAGAGTCAGCTGAAAGTATTGCCAAGGAGAAATTGAGTTTAGTCGGTCTTTCTGAAGAGTTGTTTGAACGGAGTCCCTTTGAATTGTCTGGAGGACAAATGAGACGGGTTGCGATTGCAGGCATTTTAGCGATGGAACCTGAAATCTTGGTACTGGATGAGCCGACAGCTGGCTTGGATCCCTCAGGCAGACGGGAATTAATGAAGCTATTTGCGTCACTTCATCAAGCTGGAATGACCATCGTTCTTGTTAGTCATTCTATGGAAGATGTGGCAGAATACGCAAATCTTGTTTATGTTTTGGAAAAAGGACGAATTGTAAGGTCTGGGCATCCAAGAGAGGTATTTCAGGATGTAGAAGGATTAGAAAACATACAATTAGGCGTACCTAAAGTGACGAAATTTGCTTGGCGCTTGCGCCAAAAAGGACTATCTTTGCTAACTTTACCAATCACTTTACAGGAGTTTAAGGAGTTAATTGGACATGAATAGTATGATTTTAGGACGATATGTACCGGGTAATTCCATTCTCCATCGTATGGATCCAAGAGCAAAGTTACTGGGACTTTTCTTATTAATTGTTATTTTGTTTTGGGCTAATAATTTGATGACGAATTCTCTGTTATTTTTATTGGCCTTTGCTTTGATTTTAAGTGCCAAAATTCCCTTCCGCTTTTTTATTAATGGCTTAAAATCAATGGTCTTTATCATTGCTTTCACCACACTCTTTCAGTTGTTTGCGACGACTGGCGGTAAGACCTTATTTCAATTTTATTTTTTGACTGTAACGGATAAAGGTCTTGCGCAAGCTGGTGTGATATTTTGTCGTTTTATTCTTATTGTTGTATTTTCAACGATTTTAACACTGACAACCACACCCTTAAGCTTAGCAGATGCAGTAGAAAAGTTGTTAACTCCATTTAAAATCATCAAAGTTCCTGCCCATGAAATTGGACTCATGTTGTCTATGAGCCTCCGTTTTGTTCCAACCTTGATGGATGATACGATTCGCATTATGAATGCACAGAGAGCCCGAGGGGTTGATTTTGGAGAAGGGAACCTCCTTCAGAAGATTCGCTCTTTTATACCGATTTTAATTCCTTTGTTTGCATCAAGTTTTAAACGTGCAGATGCTCTTGCAATTGCCATGGAGGCAAGAGGTTATAAAAGTGGAGAGGGAAGAAGCCGATACAGGCAGTTAAAATGGCAATCCTTAGATAGTATAGCTATTCTATCTATAGTGGCAGTTGGTACTATCATTTTTTGGTTGAAATATTAGAATACCACCACTACATATAGGGGATTTTTTCTAAAAAAATGAAGAAAAACGCTATTTATAGCGTTTTTTGCATGAAAAATACATGATTTTGTAACCTTTGTAACATAAAATATAACTAACTGTAACATTTAATGTGTAAGATAGTATTATGTTCGAAAGGAGAATGTATTGATGAACACAAAAAAAGTCCAATGGACATTAACTTCTATTATCTCAGCTCTTTCACTTTTTGTTACTGGTGTGGTAGTGAATGCTGAAACATACGAAGTGAAAAATGGTGATACTTTATCAGAAATTGCGATTAAGAATAACACTACTATCGAAAAGCTTGTTGAATTGAATCAAATCAGCAATCAAGATTTGATCCACGCTGGTCAAATTATTGAGTTGGGTGAACGTTCAAACTCATTGATCAACAAAGTGAATACTGTTACAGCCAGTCAGGAACCAGGAGTCGAAGCTTCGACAAATCGAGTGGCGACTGAAGCAACAACAACTCCTGCTAATGCTACTTATAATGCAGCACCAGTTGTTACAAATTCTGGAAATGGGATTGTACTTGCTAATGGGAATACTGCTGGAGAAACTGGATCATATGCAGCGGCTCGAATGGCTGAAATGACAGGTGTTCCTGCGTCAACTTGGGAAGCAATTATTGCTCGAGAATCAAACGGTCAAGTGAACGCAGCAAATCCATCTGGAGCTAGTGGTCTTTTCCAAACAATGCCAGGTTGGGGTTCAACTGCTACAGTTGATGATCAAATCCAAGCAGCTTATAATGCCTATTCAAACCAAGGACTTTCAGCTTGGGGATACTAAAAAAGAGGGGGAACCCTC
Source organism: Streptococcaceae bacterium (assembly GCA_902836505.1). GTDB lineage: Bacteria > Bacillota > Bacilli > Lactobacillales > Streptococcaceae > Streptococcus. The sequence goes on along the minus strand of CADFQU010000076.1, from coordinate 47 downwards.
TTTTTATTTTGTTTCTTATCTTGACAAGTGCGGGAAAGAGTTGTAAA
>CADFQU010000075.1 GCA_902836505.1 Streptococcaceae bacterium | reverse complement strand
CTGGACTCCTTGGAGTTGTGAATGTAGTCTGCAATATCAGGGATCTGCAACTCAATCAAGCGCATAAAGATCCGGTAAATGGCAGGACTCACCGCCCGAATGAAGTCGATGATCTGCTCATTGCGGAGCTTGGCTTCTAAATCGTACAGGTAGTTAGCCAGTTGCTCCTCTTCTGGGTCCTCATGCCAAAACAGCTGAAAACCAGTCGCTTCTAGCAAGTCAGTTCTCAACTTTTGGTTCATGATCGGTTGAATATTGAGCTCCCGACGCTCGGCCATTAACTGTAATAAGGTCAAGACCAACTCCGGAACTTCTTTCTGCTTCTTAGCAGAGCGAAAGGCCCGACTATACTGGTAAGTCTGAAGGTCGTAGAGCCACTCATCATGAAGGTATTCTGTCATCAGTCTGCAATCAATGTTTCCAAACCAACCTTCATCATATCAGTGAAGGTATTTTGACGTTCTTCTGCTGTAGTATCCTCTTCTGGATTAACCAAGCTATCTGAAATAGTCATGATGGCAAGGGCATCCACCTGGTGTTGGGCGGCAAGATAGTAAAGAGCTGCTGCTTCCATTTCCACAGCTTTCACACCCCATTTACCAAGCTCTAAATTCTTTTCAAAGTAGTTTGAATAGAAGACATCAGAAGACAAGACATTGCCGACGTGTGTAGTCATACCAAGGTCTTTGGCAATATGGTAGGCTTTATCTAGCAAATCAAAGCTGGCAATTTGTGGAAAATCATACATAGGCCAGTCATTGCGGATGATGTTTGAGTTGGTTGCGGCAGCTTGTGCCAAGACCAATTCACGGACGTGAACATCGCCGTTTAAAGAACCAGCGGTACCCACACGGATCAATTTCTTCACACCGTAGTCCACGATCAACTCACGCGCATAGATAGAGATTGATGGCATCCCCATCCCAGTTCCCATAACAGATACACGATGACCCTTGTAAGTCCCTGTGTAACCAAACATGTTCCGAACTTCATTGAAGCAAACAGCGTCTTCTAAAAAATTCTCAGCGATAAATTTCGCACGAAGAGGATCTCCAGGAAGGAGAATTTTATCAGCAATTTCACCTTGCTTAGCAGCAATATGGATAGACATAATTTATGATACAAAGAGCGACTAGAAAGCGACTGAAAATTAGGAATCTGACGAGAAATCCTGATTTCTCAGTCAGATTATCTATTTTCCGAGCTTTCCGCTCGTGTTCAAATCTGAACACATGCTCTTACCTTTCTTTTTTATTTATAGGACAGGCGTTAGAGAGGCAAAGTAAAAATAGGAAATCCGACAAAGATGCCCTGCATCTAGGAGGATTTATCTTTTTTACACAGCCTCTAGCCCGGGTTCAATTTAAACCCGAACTGCCCTTCCTTTCTGTGTGTATTTTATTATTTAGAAAAGCTTTCCGCTCGTGTTCAAATCAGAACACACGCTCTACCTTTCTTATTTTTAATTTGTTAATGAATCCAAAAATGCGTACAATTTTACATTCATTTCTTGGAAATCGTAAGCTCGAATGGCTCCAGGTTTTTCGACAAATGGCAATGTTTGACTTTGGGCTTCCAAAACAGCTTCACCATCTGCAGCAATTAAGAGATCAACTGCTTCTGGATCAAATTCCAAGTGGGCTTGGAAGGCATAGTGCTTAGGACTGAAGCGTACAATCTGCCGTGGACAACCTTGACTGGTCGCAAGGACAACTGCATCCTCTGTCAATCCCGGCATATCGCCATGCCAGTGGCCTGAATCAAAGCTTGGACCAAATAAACCGACATGCGAATCTGCTAATCCTTCAGGTGTTAGAGCCACCGGATAAACACCAATCTCTCGTTCTGGACTATGTTCATACTCTGCGCCATAAGCAACAGACAGGAGCTGCGCACCAAGACAGACACCAACGATGTAGCAATCCGCCTTCATAGCTTTTTGAATCAGTTCAATCTCAGCTTGCGGATCATAGTATGGGAAGGTTGCGCGATCCTCATCTGGCGATTGTGGTCCTCCCATAACAATCAAAAAATCGATCGCATTTACTGTCTCAGGTAGAGCTTCTCGCTCGTAGACCTTGGTCATTGTCACCTGATGACCACGCTCCTGCGCCCACTTTAGATAAGCACCAGGTACTTCAAAAGTTTCGTGCAAGACAAAATGCACTCTCATCGTTTATTCTCCCATCTATTTTGAATCATATAAGACAAACCAGCAGATAGTGCCAGCGGTAGAATCAAGGCCCAGCTCTGTCCTGTAAAACCAAGGCTTAGGGCAATGGCAGTCATGGGAGCTTGTAAGGTCGTCCCTAAAAAGACTGTCGCTCCGAGCAACATTCCTAGAGCAGGATCTAGATGAAGGCCAACTGCAGAAAGAATCATGGTCACCAAATAACCAGATCCAATTCCTAAGGCAAATGAAGGCGTCAAGGTTCCTCCATAGGCCCCATTACACAAGAGGAGATAGACCAGGAGACCCTTCACGGCCAAGATCAAGACTAGATTCGAAAATGGCTGACCTGATAGGACGGCTTGAGCTAGAACCTGGCCATTTCCCATAAAAATTGGGTAAAAGGTCACAATGCCAGCTAGCACCATAAATGCTAAGGGCAGAGCCCAAAGAATAGTCCAATCCTTCCGTCGTTTGCGACTAGCCCGTTTGGCTAGATACCGAAAGGTAAGTGCCAATGGAGTGACCAATAGAGCCACTAAAACAGCCTGGAAGAAACTACTTGCTGACCAATGAACTAGCGACATGTGATACATAGCAGTATGCCCAACGATTGGCTGGGCCACCCAAGTAGCCACATACGTACTGGACAAGACCAGTAAGACATTTTTCCAGTGATAGGCCAACCCTAAGGTCTCAAAGACAAACAAGCTACTGGCAAAGGGAACCTGATAGACCGCAGCCAAGCCAGCTCCAGCTCCACAAGCAATCAAAACTCTTTGCTCTTTGATCGTCAAGGACAAGGCTTTGCCCAAACGACCAGCCAGAAGAGCCCCAACCTCACGTGGGGCTCCTTCTTTTCCGACCGAAGCGCCGGCTCCGACAATCGCAACCTGCATAGTAGCATGAAGGAGATGGGCTAGGGGCGCTGGATCTCTATCTCCAGCCAAGTCAATTTGCCGTCGAATGGAGAGGATTTTATAACGCCCTTGTAGGACATACCAGAATCCTGCCGCCAAAATCCCTGTCACACATAGGACAAGAAACCTACGAAGCCCTCCAGCTTCCTGAAATAGCTGGAGCAGATCAGCCCGTTCTTGTCCGAAAGCCAACCTTTGCACGCCTTCTAGTAGATAATGACAGGCAATTCCGACTAGACCCGTTCCTATTCCCACAGCGACAGTCGCTAAAAGCAGACGCCATCCGTAGAGCAGGCTTTGGAGTCGTGCTTTCATCATCTTACAATTCAGCAAGAATCGCTTTCAGCAAGCCTTTGAAGTCGCCTTTGACACGCTCGGTCACTTCTACCACTTCTTCGTGGTTAAGTTCTTCTTGAAATCCTGCAGCATGGTTAGTGATACATGAAATACCGAGAACTTTCAAGCCAGAGTGAGCTGCTACAATAACTTCTGGCACTGTAGACATCCCAACCGCATCTGCTCCTAAAGTCTTATATGCACGGATTTCAGCTGGAGTTTCATAAGTTGGACCTGTCACACCGATATAAACCCCATCATCCAGTTTAATGCCCAATTTGTCTGCTACTTGATGAGCAATCTCACGGTATTCTGGAGTATAAGCTTTCGACATATCAGGGAAACGCGGACCAAAGTCATCCAAGTTTTCACCGATCAATGGGTTTTGACCAGTCATGTTAATGTGGTCAGTGATAGCCATCAAGGTACCAGGACCGAAACCGATACCACCAGCAGCGTTGGTTACAAGCACTCCTTCACATCCCAAAACTTTCATGACACGAACTGGGAAAGTCACCACTTCCAATGGGTTTCCTTCGTAGAAGTGGAAACGACCTTGAAGAGCCAAGACTTTGCGTCCAGCAAGATCACCATAAACCAATTTACCAGCGTGTCCGACTACTGTGGATTGACCCCAGTTTGGAATGTCAGAGTAGTCTACTACGACTGCATTTTCGATTTCTTCAGCCAATTCTCCAAGACCTGAACCAAGGATCAAGCCGAACTCAGGAGCTTCGATTCCTTTGCCCTTCAAAAATGCTGCTGTTTCATTGATTTTTGCTAATAATGTCATTGTGTTTCTCCTTTTATTTCTTAAGTAATCTACCAATTTTGTCAAAGGTGTTAGCGTTGCGAATAGTAATCTGACGATAGAAAGGCATCTTCATCAGATGTTTGTGGTAGGCGGTTTTAGCGTAGCTTTCTTCTGAGAATTTGCCCCAGTAAACCGCTGATTTGCCAAAGTGAAGCACTTCATCTCCTAGCTTTAAAGCAAGCAACTTCTCTTCTACAGATTCTCTATCCAAGCCCTCCGTATAAAAGAGCACATCCTTACGAGTCATCTCTTCTGTCCACCATTGCGGTAGGTTTGCACATTCTGCTTCATAGTCTTCTCGACTCAGGAGAGAAAAGCGCTCAATAAAAGGATAGTGATTCTCAAAGAAAGTCGACAGGCAGTCCACTAACTGAGAGCGGGCAAGATCCGTCGTAAAGAAGATGTTGCCACTGTTGATGTAGGTTTCCACTTGGCCCAGCCCTAAATCGGTCAATTCCTGACGGAGTTGAGCCATGACCACCTTGTTCTTGCCGCCAACATTGATTCCTCTTACGAGTAAGGCAAAACGCGTCATCTTAGACCAATTTATCTAAGAAACTTTCACCGATCATGGCTTTCTCAACACCGAAGTTGTCCGCAATTGTTGCTGAGATGTCGGCGAAGTGTCCAACTGGAAGCAAGCCACTACCTTTAAAGGATGGGCTATAAGCCAAGAATGGGATGTATTCACGCGTATGGTCAGTACCAGCGTAAGTTGGGTCGTTACCATGGTCAGCCGTAATCATCAAGAGATCGTCTTCTTTCATTGCAGCAATGATTTCTGGCAAGCGCTCATCGAACTCATGCAAGCAATCACGGTATCCATGTGGATCACGACGGTGACCGTAAAGAGCATCGAAGTCCACCAAGTTAGTGAATGAGAAACCATGTTTGAATTCTTCAGATTTCATCGCTTTGATCAAGTTGTCGATACCGTGGCTGTTTGATTTGTTGTGGCCCATATCGTGGTTGATACCAGCACCGTTGAAGATATCGTTGATCTTACCAACTGCATAGGTATCGATACCAGCTTCGTTCAATTTGTCTAAAACAGTTGGAGCAAATGGTGAAACAGTCAAGTCACGACGGTTGGCCGTACGAGTGAAGTTTCCAGGCTCACCAACGTAAGGACGAGCAATGATCCGACCTAGAAGAGCTGGACGTTCCAAAGTGATGGAACGAGCATATTCACAGATACGGTAGAGTTCATCCAAAGGAATGATGTCTTCGTGAGCTGCGATTTGAAGAACAGGGTCAGCTGATGTATAGATGATCAACTCGCCAGTTTCCATTTGGCGTGGTCCGAAGTCATCGATAACTGCTGTACCAGAATAAG
>CADFQU010000074.1 GCA_902836505.1 Streptococcaceae bacterium | reverse complement strand
GATTCCGTTGCAAAGTACCAAGGTAGTTCGTCAAGCCTTGGAAGAAGCAAAACGTCTGGGGACCTTCATTAGTCTCCACGAAGAAGATCCAGAGTTGAACGGTATACTAGGACTCAATGAGCATATTGCTCGGGAACACTTCAAGGTTTGCGGTGCGACTGGTGTAGCAGAATACTCTATGGCGGCGCGTGATGCTATGATTGCTCATGCGACAGGAGGCCACCTCCACATCCAACACCTTTCTAAAGCTGAGAGTGTCAAGGTAGTTGAGTTTGCCCAAGCAATCGGCGCTCCTGTGACAGCAGAAGTAGCTCCTCAGCATTTTTCTAAGACGGAAGACCTCTTGTTGTCTAAGGGAAGCAATGCAAAGATGAATCCGCCTCTTCGTCGAGAAGAGGACCGTCGCGCAGTCATCGAAGGCTTGAAGTCAGGAGTGATTTCTGTGATTGCAACGGACCACGCGCCTCATCATGCGGATGAAAAGAACGTAGCCGATATCACCAAGGCTCCTTCCGGCATGACAGGATTAGAGACCTCTTTATCGCTTGGGTTGACCTATTTGGTCCATGCAGGAGAGCTCGGCTTGATGGAACTGTTAGAAAAAATGACCTATAATCCCGCTAAATTATATAACTTTGAAGCGGGTTATTTGGAAGTCGGTGGACCAGCGGATATTGTGATCTTTGATCCGACTGCTGACCGTCTGGTGTCTGATCATTTTGCCTCCAAGGCAGCCAATTCCCCATTTGTTGGAGAATCCCTCAAGGGACAAGTAGCCTATACCATCTGCCAGGGCAAGATTGTCTACCAAGCCTAAACTGAATTAAAAGAGAATCAAGAAAACTAAATGAACGGCTGGACGAATGAGGAGTATATGAATAGTAGAAAAATACTAGAAATGATCTTGTATTGTTTGGTCACTTTTCTGGTCTGCTTTTTCCTGGTCAATTGGCTCCTTCCTCCGGCAGAACCAGTGATGACCAAACCAACAGCAAGTGCCCCAAAAAAGACAGTCACCTATGTAGCGATTGGGGATTCCTTGACGAAAGGCGTAGGAGATAGCACCAATCAAGGAGGCTTTGTTCCTCTTCTTGCCCAGAGTTTGACCAATGAAACAGGTCTTGAATTCAAAGCGATTAACTATGGTGTATCTGGCAATACCAGCAGTCAAATTTTGACACGTATGCAGGAGAAAAAGGAGATTCGAAAGGATCTCAAGCAGGCTCAGTTACTGACCATCACTGTCGGGGGCAATGATCTGCGAAAGGCCATTCTTGAGGATACCAGCAACTTAGATCTGGATCGCTTTGATAAGCCGTCTAAGACTTACGTGAAAAATCTCAAGCAGATCATCGAATTGGCCCGCAAGGACAATCCTGATTTACCCATTTACGTGGTGGGGATCTATAATCCCTTGTATCTCAACTTCCCCGATCTAACGGAATTGCAGAGCCTTGTCGATCAATGGAACCAAAGAACGGAGGAGACCCTCTCTGCCTATCATGACGTCTACTTTGTTCCAATCAATGACCTCCTCTATAAGGGTATTGATGGCAAGAGTGGGGTGACAGAATCCGAATTAGGAAAAGAGACTGTGACCAATGATGCCTTGTATGATGAGGATAGTTTCCATCCCAATCATACAGGCTACGAGATCGTGAAAGAAGCCGTACTGGAGAAAATACATGCAACTGAGAAAAAATGGTTCGAGTGAAAAGAAGGTTAAGCCACCAACCACAGGACCTCATTTTAAGGAGAGACGAGAAAAAACGCCGATCAACATCTGGAAATGGCTCTTTCTAGGCTTGGTCAGTTTCTTATTCGCTACAAGTCTAGTCATATGGACTCGTTTCTCAACGGTACGAGAGGATGTCCGGCAACTACAGACTCCTAGCCAAGGAGGAGATGTCAAGATCGGCAGTATGACCACAACCAGGGCTCAACTAAATGAAACCATCAAGGTCATGCTGAAAAGTTATCATTTGAGTGACTATCAACTGTATGCAGACAATCAACAGATGTTACTAGAGGGGAAGATGGATTTTTTAGGAAAGGAGTACCCGCTCTATATCTATTTTCAGCCAAGTAAGCTAGAGGATGGAAGTATCCTCTTGACCCTCAAGGATTTTTCAGTTGGGACCTTGAAACTTCCTAAGAAGACCGTGATGCAGATGCTATCTACAAACAAGGATTTACCTGACTTTGTAACCATTGATAGCAAAGAAGCGACGATCAAGATCGAGCTAGCCAAGATTAAAAACGAGATGGATTTTTATGTCAAGGCCAATACCATTGATCTATACAATGATCAAATCATCTTTGATCTCTACAGGAAAAAATAAGAAGATTAGGCGAAAGTAAGAAATCGACTTTCGCCTTTATTTTGTTTCTATTCAAAAAATTCAGAATATTGTAGAAAATTCTTGACATTCTATTTTCCCTATGCTAAAATACTAAACAAGACATCAATCAAAGGAGAAAGTCAAACATGAAAACAGCTAAGTTTATTCAATTTGCTTTGTTGTTGAGGTACTCGGGCTAGTGCAAAAGCATTAGTCCTGTTTGGCTTACCAAGCGGGAGTAACAAGACATCTCGCTTAGGTAACTAGCGAGATGTTTTTATTTTATTCACTATGTTTAGAAAAGAGGAGACCCTATGCGTAAAGTTGAATTTTTAGATACCAGTCTTCGGGACGGTGAACAGACTCCAGGAGTCAATTTCTCCATTAAAGAAAAGATTGCCATTGCCAAGCAATTGGAAAAATGGGGCATTTCTGCTATTGAGGCTGGTTTTCCTGCAGCTAGTCCGGATTCCTTCACAGCTGTGCAGGAGATTGCGAAGGTCTTGACAAAGACTGCTGTGACAGGTTTGGCTCGCTCCGTTAAATCCGATATCGATGCTTGCTATGAAGCCTTGAAAGATGCCAAGTATCCGCAAGTTCACGTCTTTATCGCAACCAGTCCGATTCACCGAGAGTTTAAACTCAACAAGACCAAGGAAGAAATTCTTGAGGCTATCAAAGAGCACGTCTCTTACGCACGTTCTAAGTTTGAGATTGTGGAGTTCTCACCGGAAGATGCGACTCGGACAGAATTGGATTTCCTCTTGCAAGTCGTTCAGACTGCGGTCGATGCTGGGGCTAGCTACATCAATATTCCTGATACAGTCGGTTTCACGACACCAGCAGAGTACGGAGCTATTTTCAAATACTTGATCGACCATGTCAAGACAGATCGTGAGATTATTTATTCCCCTCATTGCCATGATGATCTAGGAATGGCGGTGGCGAATAGCCTCGCCGCTGTCAAGAATGGAGCTGGTCGTGTCGAAGGAACCATCAATGGCATCGGGGAACGGGCCGGCAATGCGGCACTTGAAGAAGTAGCGGTCGCCCTTAATATTCGCGAAGACTATTTCCAAGCGGAGAGTCCGATTGTCCTCAATGAAACCATCAACACCTCTGAGTTGGTCTCTCGTTACTCTGGGATTCCAATTCCTAAAAACAAGGCGGTTGTTGGTGGCAATGCCTTCTCACACGAGTCTGGGATTCACCAAGATGGAGTTCTTAAAAATCCTCTTACCTATGAAATCATCACGCCTGAGTTGGTGGGTGTTAAGAGCAACAGCCTCCCTCTTGGAAAATTGTCCGGGCGTCATGCCTTTGTCGAAAAACTGCATGACTTGGGACTGGAATTCACAGAAGAAGACATCCAGCCATTGTTTGCTAAGTTCAAATCTCTGGCAGATAAGAAACACGAGATCACAGATGCTGATATTCGTGCCCTAGTCGCTGGAACAGCAGTGGAAAATCCAGAAGGATTCCACTTTGATGATCTTCGCCTCACAACCAATGAAGATGAAAGCATCACTGCAGCAGTCAGTCTGAAAAATGAAGATGGTGAAATTCTTGAATACCTTGCCAAAGGTCAAGGTTCAGTGGAAGCAATCTTTAACGCTATTGATCAATTCTTCCACCAAGAAGTTCGTCTGACTTCTTATAGCATTGATGCGGTGACAGATGGGATTGATGCCCAAGCACGTGTGCTGGTTACTGTTGAGAATGAAGCGACGGATACTATCTTTAACGCTTCTGGTTTAGACTTTGACGTATTGAAGGCCTCAGCAATTGCCTATATCAATGCCAATACCTTGGTGCAAAAAGAGAATGCTGGAGAGATTGGCCACATTGTATCCTATCGTGATCTGCCCGATGCCTAAAGGAGAAGACTATGACGAAGAAGATTGTCGCCCTTGCAGGAGACGGAATAGGACCAGAGATCATGGAGGCTGGCCTGTCCGTACTGAAAGCAGTGGCAGAAAAAACAAATTTTGACTATTCAGTCCAAGCGCATCCATTTGGTGGAGCAGGGATTGACGCGGTTGGTCATCCTCTACCAGCTTCTACTCTAGAAGCTAGCAAGGAAGCGGATGCCATTCTCTTAGCGGCTATCGGAAGTCCCCAGTATGACCAAGCCCCGATTCGTCCGGAGCAAGGCTTGTTAGCTCTTCGTAAGGAGCTCAACCTTTATGCCAACATTCGTCCGGTTAAAATCTATGATGCCCTCAAGCACTTGTCTCCTTTGAAGGAGGAGCGCATTCAAGGTGTGGACTTCGTAGTGGTTCGCGAGCTCACTGGCGGGATCTACTTCGGAGAGCATATCTTAGAAGAAAATCAAGCACGGGATATCAACGACTACTCGGTTGAAGAAGTGGAGCGAATTGTGCGGAAGGCTTTTGAGATTGCGCGTGGCCGTCGCAAAAAAGTCACCAGTATTGATAAACAAAATGTCCTCGCAACCTCCAAGCTTTGGAGAAAAGTAGCTGATCGAGTTGCTCAAGACTTCCCGGATGTGACCTTGGAGCACCAGTTGGTAGACTCAGCAGCCATGCTCATGATTACCAATCCATCTCGCTTTGATGTCATCGTGACGGAAAACCTCTTTGGTGATATCCTCTCAGATGAGTCCAGTGTCTTGTCTGGCACTCTTGGGGTTATGCCATCGGCTAGCCATTCAGAGTCAGGTCCAAGCATGTATGAGCCTATTCATGGATCAGCTCCAGATATTGCAGGTCAAGGCGTAGCGAATCCAGTCTCGATGATCCTCTCTGTTGCCATGATGATGCGAGAAAGTTTTAATCGAGAAGAAGATGCTAGTCGCATTGAAAAGGCAGTGGAAACTACTCTTGCTGCAGGGATCTTTACGAGTGACCTAGGGGGAAGTGCTTCGACAACAGAAATGACAGATGAGATTATAAAACGATTATGAGTGTAAAAGGAATGATTACTGGCTTGATCCTTCTATGGAATCTCTTCGTAGGAATTCTCTACGGAGTTGATAAGGAAAAGGCCAAAAGAAATGCCTGGCGGATACCAGAAAAGACCTTGCTCTTTTATGCTTTTGCAGTTGGAGGGCTAGGAGCTTGGATAGGAGGGCTCCTCTTTCATCACAAGACACAGAAGTGGTATTTTAAGGTCACCTGGCTCTTAGGAACCCTTCTCACAATTTACACACTCTACGCTTTATGGAGGTAAGGATGGCAGGAGAATCAATTTTTGATAAAATCTGGGAACGGCATGTAGTGACCGGTGAGGAAGGCCAGCCCCAACTCATGTATGTGGACCAACACTATATCCACGAGGTGACCAGTCCCCAGGCTTTTCAAGGGCTTAAAGACACTGGTAGAAAGGTTCGAC
>CADFQU010000073.1 GCA_902836505.1 Streptococcaceae bacterium | reverse complement strand
TCTGCAGCAATGCTCAACGTATTGAAAACATGGGGCGTAGACACTATCTACGGTATCCCATCAGGAACACTTAGCTCATTGATGGACGCTTTGGCTGAAGACAAAGATATCCGTTTCTTACAAGTTCGCCACGAAGAAACAGGTGCTCTTGCAGCGGTTATGCAAGCTAAATTTGGCGGTTCTATCGGTGTTGCAGTTGGTTCAGGTGGACCTGGTGCAACTCACTTGATCAACGGTGTTTACGATGCAGCTATGGATAACACTCCATTCCTTGCTATCCTTGGATCACGTCCAGTTAACGAACTCAACATGGATGCCTTCCAAGAATTGAACCAAAACCCAATGTACAACGGTATCGCTGTTTACAACAAACGTGTAGCTTACGCTGAGCAATTGCCAAAAGTAATCGACGAAGCTTGCCGTGCTGCCGTTTCTAAAAAAGGTCCAGCTGTTGTTGAAATTCCAGTAAACTTTGGTTTCCAAGAAATCGACGAAAACTCATACTACGGTTCAGGTTCATACGAGCGTTCATTCATCGCTCCTGCTTTGAACGAAGTTGAAATCGACAAAGCTGTTGAAATCTTGAACAATGCTGAACGTCCAGTTATCTATGCTGGTTACGGTGGTGTGAAAGCTGGTGAAGTAATCACTGAATTGTCACGTAAAATCAAAGCACCAATCATCACAACTGGTAAAAACTTTGAAGCTTTCGAATGGAACTACGAAGGTTTGACAGGTTCTGCTTACCGTGTTGGTTGGAAACCAGCCAACGAAGTGGTCTTTGAAGCAGACACAGTTCTTTTCCTTGGTTCAAACTTCCCATTTGCTGAAGTTTACGAAGCATTCAAGAACACTGAAAAATTCATCCAAGTCGATATCGACCCTTACAAACTTGGTAAACGTCACGCCCTTGACGCTTCAATCCTTGGTGACGCAGGTCAAGCAGCCAAAGCGATCCTTGACAAAGTGAACCCAGTTGAATCTACTCCATGGTGGCGTGCAAACGTGAAGAACAACCAAAACTGGCGTGATTACATGAACAAACTCGAAGGTAAAACTGAGGGTGAATTGCAATTGTATCAAGTTTACAATGCAATCAACAAACATGCTGATCAAGACGCTATCTACTCAATCGACGTAGGTGACACTACTCAAACATCTACTCGTCACCTTCACATGACACCTAAGAACATGTGGCGTACATCTCCACTCTTTGCGACAATGGGTATTGCCCTTCCTGGTGGTATCGCTGCTAAGAAAGACAATCCAGATCGCCAAGTATGGAACATCATGGGTGACGGTGCATTCAACATGTGCTACCCAGACGTGATCACAAACGTTCAATACGACCTTCCAGTTATCAACGTTGTCTTCTCAAATGGTAAATATGCCTTCATCAAGGACAAATACGAAGACACAAACAAACACTTGTTTGGTTGTGACTTCCCTAATGCTGACTATGCGAAAATCGCTGAAGCGCAAGGTGCTGTAGGGTTCACTGTAAACCGTATCGAAGACATCGATGCAGTTGTTGCAGAAGCTGTTAAACTCAACAAAGAAGGTAAAACTGTTGTTATTGATGCTCACATCACTCCACATCGTCCACTTCCAGTAGAAGTACTTGAGTTGGATCCAAAACAACACTCAGAAGAAGCCATCAAAGCCTTCAAGGAAAAATACGAAGCTGAAGAGCTTGTACCATTCCGCCTCTTCTTGGAAGAAGAAGGGTTGCAATCACGCGCAATTAAATAATTCCTCTCGTCGAAAATCAAAGATAAATTTGTAGACTTCTTTATTAGGTTACTGCCGACGATTCCATCATTGAAACCTTAATTTTCAATGATGGAATCTAGTGCGGATCCTAGAAAAAGTCCCAAAGGATTTTTCGTAGTTTGATGAGCAAGGATTTGCCATCAAACTTGGTTCCGCCTTGTTTATTCTTTGATTTTCATAGAGAGAAACTTGAAAAGATCGGAGCAATCCGGTCTTTTTGTGGAGGACAGTAAATGAATTTAAATCAATTGGATATTATCGTTTCAGATGTTCCCCAAGTCTGTGCTGAATTAGAGAGTATCTTGGATAAAAAGGCGGACTATGTTGATAACAGTTTTGCTCAGTTCACGATTGGCAGTCACTGTCTCATGTTCTCACAAAATCATTTGATACCTCTGGAAAATTTTCAGTCAGGAATCATTCTTCACATTGAGGTTGAGGATGTAGACCAGAACTACAAACGGTTGAAAGAGCTTGGCGCTGAAATATTACATGGCCCAGCTGCAACTGATTGGGGAACAGAATCTTTGCTAGTTAAAGGCCCTGCTGGTCTAGTCATTGATTTTTATCGTATGAAATAGAACGCTTAGTCATTTGAAGTCAACCTTAATTATTCTTAAAACAGAATGTGAAAATATGAACTATTGAAAGATCGGAGTCATCCGGTCTTTTTATGTTGCGCTTGAATAGAAAGAATCTTAGGATAGTATCATTTTTTCCTAGGATGCTGTAAGACTTTCGGATTAGACAGGGATATAATAGATATTAGGATGAAAGCGAGGTAGGAATATGACTGACAAACTACAATTTCCAGATGGTTTCCTTTGGGGTGGGGCAACGGCTGCCAACCAGTGTGAAGGAGCTTATAATGAAGATGGCCGTGGCTTGGCCAATGTGGATGTGGTACCGATTGGGCCTGATCGTCACGCGATTATTACGGGTCAGAAAAAGATGTTCGACTTTGAAGAGGGCTATTTTTACCCGGCTAAAGATGGCATTGATATGTACCACCGCTACAAGGAAGACATTGCCCTCTTTGGGGAAATGGGCTTTAAAACCTATCGCTTGTCCATTGCCTGGTCTCGGATTTTCCCACAAGGGGATGAATTGGAGCCCAATGAAGCAGGTCTCCAATTTTATGAAGACCTCTTTAAGGAGTGCCACAAGTATGGCATTGAGCCCTTGGTGACCATTACCCACTTTGACTGTCCCATGCATTTGATTACCGAGTATGGAGGCTGGCGTAGTCGCAAGATGTTGGAATACTATGAACGTCTCTGCCGAACCCTCTTTACTCGCTACAAGGGCTTGGTCAACTACTGGCTAACCTTTAATGAAATCAATATGATCCTCCATGCGCCATTTATGGGAGCGGGTCTCTGCTTTGAAGAAGGGGAGAATGAGGATCAAGTCAAATACCAAGCAGCCCACCATGAGTTAGTTGCTTCCGCCATTGCCACCAAGCTTGCCCATGAAATTGACCCGAACAACAAGGTCGGCTGTATGCTGGCAGCTGGGCAAAACTATCCCCATACCTGTGCTCCGCGAGATGTCTGGGCTGGTCTAGAAGAAGACCGCAAGAACTATTTCTTCATCGATGTGCAGGCGCGTGGGGAATATCCAAACTATGCTAAGAAAGAGTGGGAGCGTCAGGGAATCACGGTTGAGATGACCGAGCAGGACCTTCAATTATTGAAAGAGCATACGGTGGACTTTATTTCCTTCTCCTACTATGCTAGTCGGGTCGCTTCAGGCGATCCAGCTGAAAGGGAGAAAACAGCGGGCAATATCTTTGCCTCTCTGAAGAACCCCTACCTAGAAAGCTCGGAATGGGGTTGGCAGATTGACCCTCTTGGCCTCCGCATTACCCTTAATACCATCTGGGATCGTTATCAAAAACCCATGTTTATCGTGGAAAATGGTCTTGGTGCAGTGGATACTCCAGATGAAAATGGCTATGTAGCTGATGATTACCGGATTGACTACCTGGCTGCCCATGTCAAGGCCATGCGAGATGCCATTAACGAAGATGGTGTTGTCCTCTGGGGCTATACGACTTGGGGCTGTATTGACTTGGTCTCTGCAGGGACTGGAGAAATGAAGAAACGCTACGGCTTCATCTATGTTGATCGGGACAATGAAGGCAAGGGAAGCTTGGAGCGCTCACGTAAGAAATCCTTCTATTGGTACAAGGAAGTCATTGCGACTAATGGAGCTTCCATCAACTAAATCAGCACTCGATCAGGAGGAATTCTTCGCTTGATCGAGTGTTTTCTGTTTATTTGATATTGACGAAGGTCCCTTTATTTGATAGGCTAGGGGAATAGAAATGATTTGGATTTCAAAGAAACAAGGAGTGAGGCAAGTGGCACGGGTTTTATTAATCGAGGATAATAATGATATTCAAGAAATTTTATACAGTCTCTTAAGTGAAGACCATGAGGTCCTTCAGGCTTTTTCAGGTACAGAAGGGCTGCGGCTCTTCCAGCAAGAAAGCATTGATTTGGTCCTTCTTGATATCATGCTTCCAGGGAAAAATGGCGATCAGGTCCTGGAGGAGATCCGTTTGCAGAGTCAAGTGCCGGTCATCATGATGACCGCTCTTGGGGATAAACACCTCATTAGCCAGTACCTCCTTGCAGGTGCTAATGATTATATCGTCAAGCCCTTTAATCTGGACGAAGTGGCAGCTCGGGTGACGGTGCAACTGAGAAATAACATCACTCCGGCACAGGAACCTCAAGCGTCTAAAAAGCTGACTTTTAAGAATTTGGTCCTGAATCCAGAAACCTTTGAACTGGAGTCTGGAGAAAAAACACTTCGCTTAGGTAAAAAGGAATTTCAAATTTTTGAAACTTTATTGGCGCATCCAAAGAAGATTTTTACTAAAGAAGAGTTGTATGAAGCGGTCTGGGAAGAAGTTTATCTGCCTGGAGACAATACGCTCAATGCCCAGTTGAGCAACCTCCGAAAGAAAATTGCTCAGCTCGATCCTAATGAGGATTACATTGAAACCGTCTGGGGCTTGGGTGTTCGCTTGAAAGGAGACCGGTAATGTGGGGATTGTTTCTAGTTCTAGTCGTCCTTGTCCTTCTCTTGGGACTGGGCTACCTTCGCCTGCTTTCTGCCTTAAAAGATTTGCAGGAGCAGATTCAAAAGAAGCTCATAAATGGGAGTGGGATACGGTTAACGTCACGTGTTTCAAATAAAGAATGGGTCGCCTTGACCAAGCAGGTCGGTGAGCTCTTTGACCAGATTGAGCGGACCAATCGGATTGCCTTTCAAGAGAAGAAAACCTTGGATATGGCCATCAGTAATATTGCTCACGATATTCGGACGCCTTTGACCATTGCGTCTGGTTATACCCAACAAATCATCAAGGGTGGGACGCAAGAAGAGGAAAAGCTGAAGAAAATTGCTTCCAATCTTCAAGTCGTCTCAAAACGTTTGGAGTCTCTCTTGGAATACAGACGCTTGATGGAGGGTGCCATTCAGCCTCGGATTTCAGACGTCAATCTCAGCCAAGTTCTAACCCAGCAGTTGTTCCAGTATTATGATAGCTTGTCTGAGGCGGGGATTGCACTAGATGTAGAGCTAGAAGAGCATCTCCATTATGCTACCGATCCCGAGCTTTGGGAGCGCCTCTTGCAAAATATGCTCAGTAATGTGCTTAAGCATGGGAAGGAAAAGGCTCGTTTGACCCTGACCTCGGATGCGGACACGATTCGGGTTGAGCTACGCAATATTGTGCAACAACCGATTCAGCACTTAGACCAACTGGCTAGTCGATTCTACTCCGAAAATCTATCGGACACAGAAGAGTCTTCTGGTTTGGGCCTCTACATCATTCAAAATTTTGTAGAGATCTTAGGGGGAGATTTGCAACTGGCAACGGAGGCAGACTGGTTTATCTTAACCATTACATTAAAAAAATAAGAGAGTGGGACAGAAATCGGTCATTCGTTAGAATTCGATTTCGTCGTCCCACC
>CADFQU010000072.1 GCA_902836505.1 Streptococcaceae bacterium | reverse complement strand
TACCACCACGTATTTCTACCGCAGGACCTAAGGTTGCAACGATTTTTACACGTTTGTTCATGATTTTTGTGACTCCTTTTAAAATACACTGTCTATTTAGACAAATTTTAACAAATAACTATTAGATAGAAGATAAGCTACGGTTCAACTCTGCAAGGTTCAAGTCAGCCTTGTGAGGGTTGTTCACTTTGATCTTACCGTCTTCAGTTAAGCTGAAGAGAGCACCTTCTTCTGCACTACCAAGAATTGGGTTTTCCACCATTTGTTCATTGCGGATACCAACAGCTACGCCACCGATACCAGCTTTCAGCAACTTAACAGCATGTGCACCCAAACGTGAAGCAAGAACACGGTCACGCGCAGTAGGAGATCCACCACGTTGGATATGTCCAAGTTCTGTTACACGAAGATCGCTTGTATCTCCTGCATCTTTCAAGGCTTTACCAAATTCAGTAGCAGACATCACACCCTCAGCCAAAACGATGATGTTGTGAGTACGACCTTTCTCATAGCCTTTTCTGATGCTTTCAACGACATCTTCGATAGCGAAGCCTTCTTCTGGGATAATAATCTCATCAGCCCCTGAAGCAATACCAGACCAAAGGGCAATATCCCCGGCATTACGTCCCATTACCTCGATAACGAAAGTACGGTGGTGACTAGATGAAGTATCGCGGATCTTATCAATCGCGTCCATAACAGTTGTAACTGCTGTATCAAACCCGATTGTAAAATCTGTACCAACGATATCATTATCAATTGTCCCAGGAAGTCCTACAGCTGGGAAGCCATGTTCTGTCAAACGCATCGCTCCGTGGTATGATCCATCACCACCGATAACGACAACACCTTCGATTCCATGTTTCTTCAACTGCTCGATCCCTTTTAATTGACCTTCGCGTTCAGCAAATTCAGGATAGCGAGCTGAATGAAGCATCGTTCCACCACGAGAAATAATATCTCCAACTGATGAAGCATCCAATTGATGGATATCACCAGCAACCATACCAGCGTATCCATTATAGATACCAAATACTTCCATTCCTTCAGAAATTGCTTGGCGAACAACTGCACGGATAGCAGCATTCATTCCAGGCGCATCTCCACCACTGGTTAAAACAGCAATACGTTTCATTTCGATATTTGCTCCTTTTTTTCTTTTACATTCTTAATGATTATAACACAAAGAGGCTCAAATTTCTCCTATTTTCCGTAGATTTTATCGATAAATCGTTTTCATAGCAATACTTGCCAGATCATTTTTTAACTTCTCGTTTTTCTGGACGGAAACTCCTTTTAATTGAATGGTCTTTTTCTCCTCTTCATAGCGAATAACGACAGGGTAGGGACCTGGATAAGCTTTTAAAACGTCTAAAACTGCCCGGTCCTCTTGGTGATCAAACAATTGAATCCAAAAACGCTGATTGGTAGCTTCTTCTGCTTCCATCAAAATCATTTGGAGTCGACCATCTCTAGACTGTATTTTCCCCTTGAGATAGTAATAGCCCTTCTCTCTTATTTTTGAACTATACTGGCGATAAGTATCTGGAAATAGAGTGACATCCATCTTCTTTTGGAGGTCGGAAACTTGTAAAAAGGCCATATTTTCCCCATTTTTTGTTCGAATTGTCCGGATTGATTGGACTTCGACCAGGATAGTGGCCTGTTCTCCTTCGCTTAAAGAAGCGATCGTTTTAGTCGGTTTGCTACTTGCGGATAGAATTTCCACCAGAGGATGAGGGCTGAGTCCGACCCCTATGACCCTCTGCTCCATTTCATACTTCTCAGCCTTGCTATAATCCTCGGCATCCATCCAGGAATAATTAGCCTGGCCAAATAAGCTACCCAATTCATCCGCAAAGACAAATAGGTTGGGAAGATTTTGAAGGACTTTTCTGCGATTCTTTTCAAAGCAGTCAAACAAGCCCAATTCAACCAGTGGCGTTAAGAGTGGAAGTTTGTGGTATTGGCTAGGCAAGCGCAAGATAAAATCTTCAATGCTCTCAAAGGGACGTTGGTCAATAATCCAATAGGCTAGATCTTTTGGAAGACCTTTGATATTTTTCATTCCTAGATAAATCTTCTGATCTTGGAACTTATCCTTATAAGGAATGGTATTAATGGTCAAAGGAGCTACTTGGAAATCAAATTGGAGCGCATCGGTCAAGTAATCACTGCTAGAGTAGTTGAGCATAATGTCAAAGAAGACATCTGGATAATGGACTTTAAAGTAAGCCAATTGGAAAGCCAAGGCTGAGTAGGCATAGGCATGTGAACGGTTGAAGCCATAGCCAGCAAATTTTTCCATAATAGCAAAGACTTGCTTGGCTTTTTCTGCACTGTGTCCAAGCGCGACAGCCCCCTTGATAAAGTCATCTTCCATCCGATGCATTTCAGCAACGTTCTTTTTCCCCATGGCCCGTCTGAGGATATCGGCTTTTCCCAGACTAAAGCCAGCAAAGGTCTGGGCCACCTGCATGACTTGCTCCTGATAGAGCATGATGCCATAAGTTGGTGCTAGAATCCCTTCCAAACTAGGATCAATCATATCGACCTTCTCTTTGCCATGCTTGCGTTTGACGAAATTATCAATATAGTCACTAGCCCCAGGCCGGTTCAAAGATGTGGTCGCAACGATCTCCTCAAAACAATTGGGTTGAACCCGTCTAAGCAAACGAATAGCTCCCGCTTGCTCAAACTGGAAAATTCCCTTGGTATTTCCCGCGGCAAACAAAGCAATCGTTTCCGGATCTTCTAGAGGAATATCCTCAATCTTAATATCCTTTTGATATTTTTCCTTTACTGCTTCCTGCATCCGTTGAGCAAAGGTCAAATTTCGGAGTCCTAAGAAGTCCATCTTGAGCAGACCATTTGCCTCAACACCATGGGCATCATATTGGGTCAGATTCATCTCCTCACCCATTTTGATCGGGATTTGATTGGTGCGGTCTTCTACACTGATGACGATTCCGTCCTCATGAATCGAGGTCTGACGTGGTTGCCCTTCAATCCTCTTCGCAATTTCAAAGCCCTTCCGGTATTCTGGGCGACTTTGGATAGCTTGGCGGAAAGCTAAATTCTTTTCATAAGCAGAAGCTAAGGTATCCCGTAAGCCAATCCGCTTGGTGAGGTTGGTTAACTCATACTCTGGGGTTCCAAATCTCTTAAAAACATCTCGAATAGCTTGTTTCGCTCCAAAAGTTGAGAAAGTCACTATTTGAGCCACGTGAGGACTGCGGTAGCGATTTTTAACATACTGGATAAATTTGGGACGATAGACATCTGGAATATCAATATCAATATCTGGCATGGTATAGCGCTCTAAGTTCAAAAAACGCTCAAAGAGGAGATTGTTCTTGACTGGATCAATCCCTGTGATATCCAAGGCATAGGCTACTAGACTACCAACTGCTGATCCACGGCCCATCCCCATATAGTAACCTTGGCTTCGACCAAACCGTAATAAATCCCAGACAATCAAGAAGTAGTCATCAAAGCCCATCTGATGGATGACAGCTAATTCATGATGCAAACGCTCTTGGTAAACTGTCTGGTCCAGACCCTTACTTCTCAACCCCTCCTCAGCCAACTCACGTAATTCCTCAACTGCAGGCTTCTCTGGATTAAAGCGAGGAAGCTTTAATTGCGTATCAATCTCATAATGAACAGCCGCAAGAGTTTTCTCTAGATAGGCAATACTATCTGGATAATTATGAGCAAAGGCCCGCTCCAACTCTTCTGGTGGCAGGAACATCATAGAAGTGTCAACAGCTCCTACTTCCTTCAGACTGCAATTATTACGAATGGCGTGGAGCATCTGAAGACTTTCCAAATCACTCGTAGAAAAATAGCGGACTGTGTATAGGGGGAAAACTGGACGAGAAAACTGTTTCGCTGGAGTATCCGGAAAGACACCAATCGCAAAGTTTTGGCCCAAGTCTAAATACTCAATCCCTTCAAAATAGGGAACGATGATGGCTAGATCATCCAAAAAGTGTTGAAAGGCCGCCCAGTCTGTTGTCCCCATCATTTTCATGCTGGAAATCTTGATTAAATGTTTATAACCTACGGTGCCTAACGCAAGCAAACGGATAGACAAAGGCCCCGCTGGTAACTCGACTTCCAAATCAAGACCTAGGACAGCCCCAATACCAGCTTTTTGGCACTCTTCTAAAAACTCGTAGGCCCCATATAAATTATCTATATCCATGAGACCAATTTGTTGGTAACCCATTTCTTTGGCACGCTGAATATAGTCTCGAATAGAGACTAAACTGTCCATAAAGGTGTAGACTGATTTTGTGTCCAGCTGTGTAATCACCTTGTTCTCCTTTTCGTCCGTTCTTACCTTCTATTATACAGGAAATCCGACAAAGAAGACACTCTTACCCATTGCCAATCCTGCCTAACAAAAAAAACAGATCAACTGATCTGCTTTCCTTTCTCTTACGGAAGACATGGGATTCGAACCCACGCACGCTGTTACACGCCTACCGCGTTTCCAACACGGCCTCTTAAGCCTCTTGAGTAATCTTCCAAACTAGTATCCATTATACGTAAAAGCACTCCTCCTGTCAACAAAAAATTTAGGAATCGCTCACAAGATATCATTGTTTGATAGATTTTAAAGAAACAAAAACGACAAGGACTTGCCGTTTACATATATAAAAATGGAGCTGGTGGGAGTCTGACGAAAGTTAATTTATCAACTTATATAGAAATTTGGGTCTGTTTTAGGAACTGCTTCTAAAACTTAACAACTTCATCGCCACATTGTTAGTTTGGCATAGCTCCAAATAAAGTTCAAGTTTTATTTTTTTATAGACACAAAAGGAAGTTATTTAATAGGAAAAAATCTTTTATTTTTTTTAAAAAAAAGTTAATAAAATCTCTTGACTTTATGCAACTTTAGTTGTATAATTAATACATAAGGTTAAGGAGGAAACCTTAGACAAGGAAACTAAAGAAAGGAAAAATAAATGTTAAGGCGAAGAAAAAAGCCAATCAAAGCTAAGACGAATAAGCTAGTGGTCAAAATAAACTTGTTCATTATTAGCATTGAGTGGCACATCGAATTCGGATAGTGAACGATCACTATCCGCCCCTTGTGGGGGCTTGCTTTAATTATAACAGGTATCGTGATGAAAGTAAAATTTAAGGTAAGAAAAACCACAGCTAGTGAAAAACTTGAGTTTGTTTTAGGTTTTTTGTTGATCATAATAGTCATTTGGTTTTTTGTGAGGTAAATATGTTAGTTGATATCAATGCTATTAAATGGCTGCTAGAAAATGCCACAGCCTATTCTATTAGTAAAAATTGTGGATTATCCACCCAAGCTGTAGACAAATATAAGAACGGTATCTCTGATATTATGAATATGCGTTTGAAACACGCAATTAAAATGACAGAATACGCTAATCAGTTTAAAAAAGAAAAGTGATGATTATACAATCATCACTTTTTTGATACAAGAATACTTATTTATACCATATTTTTTAAACGCTTTTTGTTGATTATCCATCAATTATCAACGTTTGACAAACACTTATTTAATCAGTATTTTCAGTTTGGTAAAATTTCATCTTTTTAAAAATGTCGTATTCAATCTCGTAGTCAATTCTTTGTTCCGTTACAATAGACAATTTCAATAATTTCCGTTACAACAGAAAAAGCCACTCAAGCGAGTGACTTTTCTGAATGATTCTTAAAAAAGTCCAATTCATATATTGAAATCTCTTTACTTATCATCTTACGGAAAAAAACAG
>CADFQU010000071.1 GCA_902836505.1 Streptococcaceae bacterium | reverse complement strand
AAAGACCTTCGTGTTGACATCTACCACGCATCTGGAGCTGGTGGTCAGAACGTCAATAAGGTTGAGACAGCCGTTCGTATCGTCCACTTGCCAACCAATATCAAGGTTGAGATGCAGGAAGAACGGACCCAACAGAAGAACCGAGAAAAAGCTATGAAGATCATCCGTGCGCGTGTGGCTGACCACTTTGCTCAGATCGCTCAAGACGAGCAGGATGCTGAGCGGAAGTCTACGATTGGTACTGGTGACCGTTCAGAGCGGATCCGGACTTACAACTTCCCTCAAAACCGTGTGACGGATCACCGTATTGGCTTGACCCTTCAAAAACTGGATACCATCTTATCTGGTAAATTGGACGAAGTGGTCGATGCTTTGGTCTTGTATGATCAAACTCAAAAACTAGAAGAGTTGAACAAATAATGTTGTTGGGACCATTATTATCCCAGTATGAAGAAGCATTAATAGCCGTCGGAGAGGAAGCAGAAAGCCTCTCCTTCGCATATCGTGCTTTAAAAAACTGGACCTTTACGGACTTTGTCCTTGCTTTGCAAAAAGAAGTGGAAGCAGAGGATAAAACCTTGGTGGATTCCATCTTTGAGCAGTTGAAACATCACGTCCCTGCCCAGTATATTATTGGGAGAGCAGAATTTTGTGGCCATGTTTTTACAGTTGATGAGCGCGTGCTGATTCCTAGACCGGAGACTGAAGAATTGGTCTCTCTCATTCTTGAGGAAAACGATCAGGAATCCTTACGAGTTCTGGATATTGGAACTGGAAGTGGTGCTATTGCCATTAGCTTAGCTCTCGCTAGACCTAACTGGAAAATTCAAGCCAGTGATGTGTCAGAAGAGGCTTTAGCCCTTGCTCAAGAAAATGCCCAGCAGTTAGAAGCAGTCCTTTCATTCAAGTCTTCAGATGTACTGGATAATATAGAAGGTCCTTACGATCTGATTGTTTCCAACCCGCCCTATATCTCTCGAGAAGATGTAGAAGAAGTTGGAGCCAACGTTTTAGCCTCTGAACCCCACTTAGCTCTCTTTGCAGATCGTGATGGCTATGCCATCTATGAAAAGATCGCTCAGCAGGCTCCAAGTGTTTTAACACCAGATGGAAGGATTTATCTAGAGATCGGCTATAAGCAAGGTAACAAGGTAAAAGAGCTCTTTCAAAAGGCATTTCCTAACAAACGAGTTCGAGTTCTAAAAGACCAATTTGGACAAGATAGGATGGTAGTGGTAGACAATGGATCTATTTGAGAAATTATTAGAAACTGGTCATGCAGTTGTCTTACCGACTGAGACTGTCTATGGCCTCTTTGCAAAGGCACTGGATGAAGCAGCGGTTGATCAGGTATACGCTCTAAAGCAGCGGCCTCGCGAAAAGGCTATGAACCTAAATATTTCCAGCGAAGAACAAATTCGATTTTATTCGAAAAATCAACCACCTTATCTATCAAAACTAATCGCAACCTTTTTACCAGGACCCTTAACCATCATTCTCGAATCCAATGAAGTGGTACCAGCTTGGATTAATTCCGGGATGGCTACGGTTGGTTTTCGGATGCCAGCTCATCCAAAAACATTGGAATTAATTCGTAAAACGGGTCCCTTGATCGGACCTTCTGCCAATCTCTCTGGGAAAGCTAGTGGGACCCAGTGCCAGCAAATTCTTAAGGAACTTGGTCATGGAGTGATTGGACTTGAAGACGATAGCTTTCTAACTGGACAAGATTCGACTATTTTAGACTTATCTGGCAACAAGGTGAAGATTCTACGTCAAGGAACGATTACACGAGAAGATATCCTTGCCAAGATACCTGAAATCCCCTTTGAGGAGGTATAATATGCTACGTGCTTTGAAAGAAACAGATGTTTCATCTATTTATGAGATCAACAAAGAGGCTTTAGGTTATACTTTTAGTCCAGAGGAAACCGCTTGTCAACTAGCTAAATTATCTCAGGATTCACATCATTTCCTACTTGGCTATGAGGATCCTGCAAGCAATGGCTTACTTGGTTATGTCCACGCTGAAGTCTACGAATCCCTCTATTCCAATGCAGGATTTAATATCTTGGCCTTAGCAGTCTTACCTCAAAGTCAAGGGAAGGGAATCGGTAAAGCCTTGCTCCAAGGTTTAGAAGTAGAAGCCCAACGAAGAGGGTACGCTTTTATTCGTTTAAACTCTGCAGACCATCGTATTGGAGCTCACGCCTTCTACGAACAGGTCGGTTATACCTGCGACAAGTTACAAAAACGTTTTATAAAATTTATTTAAGGAGTAGACCTATGATTTTTGATAAAGAAGATTACAAAGCCTATGATGCAGACCTATGGAATGCTATTTCCAAAGAAGAGGAGCGCCAACAAAATAACATTGAGTTGATCGCTTCTGAAAATGTCGTCTCTAAAGCAGTAATGGCAGCGCAAGGGTCTATCCTGACCAATAAATACGCAGAAGGCTATCCGGGTCGTCGTTACTATGGTGGGACTGATGTCGTAGACGTCGTCGAAAGCCTGGCCATCGAACGCGCTAAGGAAATTTTTGGGGCTAAGTTTGCCAATGTTCAACCCCACTCAGGTAGTCAGGCCAACTGTGCTGCCTATATGGCTTTGATTGAGCCTGGAGACACTGTTATGGGAATGGATCTGGCTGCAGGTGGGCATTTGACTCACGGAGCTTCTGTAAGCTTCTCAGGGCAAACCTACAACTTTGTATCCTACAGCGTTGATCCTGAAACAGAACTCTTGGATTTTGACGCCATCTTAAAACAAGCCCAAGAAGTCAAGCCAAAGTTGATCGTAGCAGGTGCTTCAGCCTACTCCCACATTATTGACTTCTCAAAATTCCGTGAGATTGCGGATGCAGTGGGGGCCAAACTCATGGTCGATATGGCCCATATTGCCGGCTTGGTAGCGGCAGGTCTTCATCCAAGCCCAGTTCCTTATGCTCACATCACGACTACGACGACTCACAAGACTCTTCGTGGCCCACGTGGTGGCTTGATTTTGACAAATGATGAAGATTTGGCTAAGAAGATCAATTCTGCCATCTTCCCTGGTATCCAAGGAGGACCACTAGAGCATGTCGTTGCAGCCAAAGCTGTTGCTTTCAAAGAAGCCCTCGACCCTGCCTTTAAAGAGTATGCAGCTAACGTGATTAAAAACAGCCAGGCTATGGCTGATGTATTCTTGCAAGATCCAGATTTCCGTGTCATTTCAGGCGGAACAGAGAACCACCTTTTCCTTGTCGATGTGACGAAAGTCGTTGAAAATGGAAAAGTGGCTCAAAACTTACTAGATGAGGTCAACATTACCCTCAACAAGAACTCCATCCCATATGAAACCCTATCACCATTTAAGACCAGTGGGATTCGGATTGGGACAGCAGCTATCACAGCCCGTGGTTTTGGAGAAGAAGAAAGCCGTACGGTAGCTGAATTGATCATCAAAGCATTGAAAAATGCGGATAACCCAGCTGCATTAGAAGAAGTACGTGCTCAAGTCAAAGCCTTGACAGATGCCTTCCCACTTTACGAGGACTAAAGGGATTTATGGATATTTACGTAAAGAAAGCCATCATTCATCAATTCAGCCCAGATGATACCGATCTCTACCTGGCGGACAAATTCCTCAATATCACACCTAAAATTGAGGAATATTTGCGCAAAAAGATTGAACGGGTATACTCCGATGAGGCCAAGACCGGTATTTTTGAAGAGGACAACACTTTTCTTGAGATGATTTCGGATGATCTGCTAGAAACTTCAGTAGTAGTTGCGAACCGCTGGAAGGAAGAATTTGTTATCTCTGAGAATCAAAAAACCAATGATTTGGTGTTTATTCAATTCTCAAAAGAAGGGGTGGACCACTTTGCCTTCCTCCGAATTGCATTGCGTGAAACCTTGACACACTTAGGTGGCGAAGTGGATAATCCGATCAAGCTGACGCAAAACAATCTGCCTGGTTTTGGTACTGGTGCCGACGAAGCCTTGGTCATTAATCTTCAAAGTCGCAAGTACCACTTGATTGAAAAACGGATCAAGTACAACGGAACCTTCTTGAACTATTTCTCTGAGAATCTCCTCCAGGCCCAACCAAAGATTTCTCCTAAAAAATCGATCAAAGAAATAGAAAAAACAGCCCAACGGATTGCTGAGAATTTCCAACAAGACGATTTTCAGTTCCAATCCAAGGTCAAATCAGCTATTTTCAACCAACTGGAAGAAGAGAATGAACTGTCACCTGAAAAGTTAGCCAATGATTTGTTTGATAACAACCTAACGGCTCGACTCAGTTTTGTCGATCAGGTGAAAGAGTCTATTCCAGAACCTGTTCGCTTCGATGAGATTGATGTCAGCCGCCAATTGAAAAAATTTGAAAACCAAAAACTCTCCCTTTCAAACGGAATTGAGCTTTTGGTCCCTAACCATGTTTACGAAGATGCTGAATCAGTAGAGTTTATCCAGAATGAGAATGGGACCTGCTCGATCCTCATCAAAAATATAGAGGACATTCAGAATAAATAATGATGAAACGAATAATAAAAATTTTCTTTTGCCTCTTGCTCGTCTTTTTCATATACAAGGGCTATCAGATACACCGGGATGTCAAGCAGGTCATGACTTATCGCACCTTAGTGCGTGAAGTACTGGCTGAGGAAGACACTGGAACTAATGAAGATCTGATCCTTGCCATGATTTATACTGAGACCAAGGGCAAGGAAGATGATGTCATGCAGGCCAGTGAAAGTGCAACAGGCCAGACAAATTCTATCACCAATAACAAAGAAAGTATTCGGCAAGGGATTCAAACCCTCTCTGAGAATCTGCGAAAAGCAAAGGAGAAGGGGGTTGATCCCTGGACAGCAGTTCAGGCTTATAATTTCGGACAGGATTACATTGAATATGTAGCTAAAAATGGCGGGAAAAACAGCCTTGAATTAGCCCGTAAATACTCAAAAGAAGTGGTTGCACCGA
The DNA here is from genome assembly GCA_902836505.1 of Streptococcaceae bacterium. Taxonomy (GTDB): domain Bacteria; phylum Bacillota; class Bacilli; order Lactobacillales; family Streptococcaceae; genus Streptococcus. The sequence goes on along the minus strand of CADFQU010000071.1, from coordinate 812 downwards.
GTCTTGGAAATGTTACAGGTAAGACCTATCTCTATCTCCATCCGATTTCATTTTTACATGGCTCAGAACTCTACGTTAATGGGGGAAATTATTATTATTCACGTCTCGTTGAAATGAATCAGTTCATTATGAAACTATTTTCCTGGTTCTAATACAAGCAGTCACTCTAAACAAGGGAAGAATCCCTTGTTTTTTTATAGAAGAAACTGTCATCTGTTTTTAAAGAAGCTGTAAGCAAGTCTTAAGATAAAAAGGATAAACTAGTTGGGAGGCAAAGGAAGAAACCTGCTTCCTTTTTCTTGTACGAAAGAGGTTTAGTATGATAGAAGTAGTTATGGAGAAGGTATGAAACCATTCAGGAAATTTATTGGAATCTTAATCGTAAGCTGGTTGGCCCTCCTTGCAAACTCTTCAACAGTTTTTGCAAACACAACCATTCAAAAAGTTATTGATCAAAAATATAGCCAAGCTGACTATGTCATTGGCTCATCATTGGATGAATTTGAAGCGGAACAGACCCTCGGTCTCTTGATGTATAACGAGGAAAAGGAGAAGGAATGGAAAACCATGAATCCTTCTGCTTATACAAGTTTTACTATTGATGAGAACGGAGATCATTATTCCTCCGTTAAACTACAGAAACAAGCCAAAAAAGCACCAGTTAGCGTGCACATTGTCACTCCTCAAAATATAACAGAAGTAACAGCAGATATGCATCGCAATGCACTGACCACTCTTGGGCTCGAACACGCCGATATCACAATTGCCTCTCCAACAGAAGCATCAGGCCTGAGTGCCATTGCAGCGGTATC
>CADFQU010000070.1 GCA_902836505.1 Streptococcaceae bacterium | reverse complement strand
GTGCTTAAGACCCTGCCCAGATAGTCTCCTTCTACCTTGGTTTGAACTTGGGTAAAAAAGTGGATATTAAAAATCGTCATAAAGAGTTCACAGACTAAATTTCCAGAAAATGAAAGGAGAGGAGGAAGAGGTAAGCCCATCATGAATACTCCTACTCCTGTTAAAATCAATAAGAAGAGAAGCATCTCCATGCTTGATTTAAATTTATTGGCGATCAAGGCTCCGATAATGGACCCGATAGCTCCCAAGGTTAAGATGGTCGCATAAGCCCCCTTGACTCCGTAAAGTCGATTGGAAAAGGGAAGTAAAAACTCAAAAGCTGCAAAAAAGAAATTGACACTGGAAGCCACCAATAAGAGAAAGAAAATGTCTTTCTGCTGCCAGATGTAGTGCAATCCATCCTTTATATCAGAAAAAATATCCTTTGCCGTAAACCCTTTCTTTTCTTGAACCTTGGCTTCTTCTTTCGGAAGGAATGCCACCAAAACAAAAGCGATGAAAAAAGTCAGCGCATCTAGTAAGAGGGTCGCATGGAGACTGGCAAATTGTAAAACAAGAAAAGAGAAGACAGGTGAACTAACACCGATAACTTGTAAGACTAACTCTAAGTGGGCATTATAGGTTACAATCTCGTCTTTCTCTACAACTTCTGTAATAATGGCTTTATTGGCAGTTCTAGAAAAAGCGAAGGCAATGGCCTGGACAATATTGGCAAAAATCAAAGCCACAATCATCCAGCGATCGTTTCGAATAAAAGAAATGCCCAAACAAAGAAGGCCACAAACCATGTCGGTCGTCATCAAAATCTTGCGACGGGAAAAACGATCTGAGATCACGCCTCCAAATGGATTAACTAGAATGGAGGTCACAAGTTCAGAAATCTGATAAATCCCCAATACTGTCTTTCCTACCGTCCCCATCGAGGCCAGCCAGACACTATTCCCATAATCATAGAGCATATTTCCCATTCTATTGATCGCACCACGAGCAATTAATTGGACTGCATGTCGCTTCATACAAAAACCTCCTTCATTTTCTGAAACTATTGTATCAGTTCATGAAAGAGGTTTTCATTTTGTCCCTTATTTGGGAAAAATAATAGATTGCAATTTTATAAAAGGATACCTACTGTTCTTTTGATTGAAGCTGCTTAGCTACTAGCTGAGCAAAGAGTGAAAAGAGAATAACTCCAGCTCCAATCAGGAGAAAGGATTCTACTTGGACACTTGGTAACCAAGTCATCAAACCTTTGGCGATGGGCATAAAAAGAACAGCCAAAGTATAAATCGTGCTCAAGACTCTCCCCAGATAATCATCTTCCACCTTTGTTTGCACTTGACTAAAAACGTGGATGTCGAAAATGGTCACAAAAAATTCACAGACCAGATTTCCCGAAAAGGAAAAATAAGGAGGAAGAGGCAAGCCCATCATGAACACTCCGCCCCCTGCCATAATCAGTAAAAACAGGAGAGTTTTCATACTTGATGCAATTTTATTGGCAACAAGTGCTCCTAGAATAGACCCAATTGCACCGAGTGTTAAAATAGTCGCATAAGCCCCCTTGACTCCGTAAAGTTGATTGGAAAAGGGAAGTAAAAACTCAAAAGCCGCAAAAAAGAAATTGACGCCGGAGGCCACCAAGAGGAGAAAGAAAATGTCTTTCTGATGCCAGATATAGTCTAACCCCTCCTTGATATCAGAAAAGATATCTTTTCCCGTAAACTGTTTCTTTTCTTGAACCTTGGCTTCTTCTTTCGGAAGGAATGCTACTAGGACAAAGGCAATGAAAAAGGTCAACGCATCTAGTAAGAGGGTCGCATGGAGACTGGCAAATTGTAGAACTAGGAAAGAAAACACGGGAGAACTGACACTAACAACCTGTAAGACCAACTCCAAGTGCGCATTATAGGTTACAATCTCTTCTTTCTCTACCACCTCTGTGATAATGGCTTTATTGGCAGGTCGAGAAAAACCAAAGGCAATGGCCTGGACAATATTGGCAAAAATCAGTGCCGCAATCATCCAACGATCATTTCTGATAAAAGAAATCGCCAAACAAAGGAGTCCACAAACCAAGTCGGTCGTCATCAAAATCTTGCGACGAGAAAAACGGTCTGAAATTACTCCTCCAAAAGGATTGACGAGAATCCCTGTCACTAACTCAGAAATCTGATAGATCCCTAATACCGTCTTTCCTATAGTCCCCATTGAGGCCAGCCAGACACTATTCCCATAATCATAGAGCATATTTCCAATTTTGTTAATCGCCCCACGACTAATTAATTGGACCGCATGTCGGTTCATAAAATCTCCTTTATCTCTTGCTTATTTAGGAACATTCATCTATTACAAATTTATCAAAGTGTTCTTGATAGTAAGCTACCTGCTCTGGTAGTCCCAACACATCAAAAATATTCATGGCTTCCTGCATTTGCTGACAACCTTCTTTCTTTTGCCCCTTCTGATAGAGGGCAAATCCCTTGAGGTAATGAAAGACATTGCGTTCGTAGAGTTTAATTCCCTTGCCGATAATCTTTTCAACATAGGCTTCAAAATAACTAGCATTTTCAAAAGAACGGTGTTCTAAACAATGCTGGTAACAATTGAGGGCCAGAATCAAGACCAGTTTTCGATGGCGACCAATTTCCTTGTAGAAATCTTCGCGCTCCATCACTTCTCTACCAAGCCGAGTAACATAATCCACATCATAATAGCTATAAAGATTGCCAAAGAGGATCAACTCATACATGGTCCACTCTTCCGTTTGAAAGAGATAATCCGCCACCTTGTCCAGCTCACTCTGCCTTATGGTGTAGCTTGCATCTCTCTTGCAAATCAGCCCTTGTAACAAGATCCAGTTCAATTCAAAATAAAGAGGATTGGTCGAACGTTTAACCTTTTCAAGTTGTTCTCCTTGAAGCTTTTGAAAACCAGTAATATCATTTGAATAGTAAAGAGGAATAATCTGGGCCATCAAGGCCACATGCTCATGGTGTTGAAAATTTCTGGCCTTATCCATAAAATTTTCAATCGTCACATGGATATTATCTAATATCTCAAAGAAGCGCGACGTAGCCAGATCCGACTCCCCCAATTCAAAACGGGATAACTGGGAGGTCGAACAGGCCTCCCCTGCAGCTTCTTTCAATGAATAATTTTTACTGATTCGGAATTCACGAAAAACTTTGCCTAAATCTTCCATTTGATTACCACTTAAATTCCTTTAAGTACCTTTCTAACTCTTGCAAGTATCCTTCGTAGAATCCATGTTCTTCTTTAACGGAAACATCTAATTGTCTTAAGTAAGAAATCAGCCAATCAACCAATAGATCATACTGATGAAGAGGTAGGCGTTTCATCTGCTCTTCAACAAAAGAAATGGCCTCCGCAAAGCGCTGCTCTTCTAAAACTTGCTGAAGATAGTGATTCCCGTTGATGAGTTTTCCTTCCTCATCCTCGTACTGCCCCAAATCTAAATTCTGAATATGCAGGCGCAAAGTTGTACCAATTATATCGGCCACACCTTTAATCTGCTTCATAAACCAATCATTTTCAGTCATCACAATGTTCTCCTTAGGCAAATTAGAAAACTACACTCTCTCCGCTAGATCTTCCATCTATTCCACCTGCTCTGACAGTTCTGCCCACTCTTCCATGACCGCTTCCTGCTGGACAGTTAGTTGGTCAAGCTCGCTTTGCAGTTGGACCAAATCCTCTGCATTATTAGTGTTATGCATGGTTTCGGTGATAGCTTGGATCTTTTGATCCAGCTCTTCCATCTCCACTTCCAATTGCTCAATGCGACGGGTGATTTTACGGAGTTCCTTTTGGTTTTGCTTTTGCAGATGATAATCATTGCTGGTGACTTCTTCCGTTGAAGAAGCGGGCGCAGCTTCTGCTTGCGCTGCAGCAAGGGCCTCTAACTCTGCTTTTTTCTGCAGATAATAATCATAGTCTCCTAGGTAAAGTGTCGAGCCCTCTTCTGAGAGTTCTAAGACTTGGGTGGCTACCCGATTGATAAAGTAGCGGTCGTGGCTGACAAAGAGAAGAGTCCCGTCAAAATCAATCAAGGCATTTTCCAGCACTTCCTTGCTATCGATGTCCAAGTGGTTGGTCGGCTCATCGAGAATCAAAAAGTTGTTATTCTCCATGGATAGTTTAGCCAAGAGCAGGCGCGCCCGCTCTCCACCTGACAGCATGCCGACGGTTTTCTTGACATCGTCCCCAGAGAAAAGGAAGGCTCCCAGGCGATTGCGAATTTCCACTTCTGGTGTTAGCTTAAAGTCATTCCAGAGTTCATCCAAAACACTGTTGTGAGGGGTTAGCTTACTTTGGGTCTGGTCATAGTAGCCTACCTCGACATTGGCCCCAAAACGGGCTTCTCCTTTGATAAAAGGAATCTGTCCAACGATGGACTTGATAAGAGTCGATTTCCCGATCCCATTTGGTCCTACAATAGCGACCGCATTCATCTTGCGGATATCCAGATTGATGGGCTCTGATAGGACTTGATCGTCATAGCCGACAGCTGCCTCTTCTACTGTCAAAACGACATTGCCAGAGGTCTTATCAGAATGGAAGGTCATATGGGCAGACTTGGTCCCAGCTTCGGGCTTGTCTAGGCGCTCCATTTTTTCCAACTGCTTGCGACGAGACTGGGCCCGCTTGGTGGTCGACGCCCGCACCAAATTGCGATTGACAAAGTCTTCAAGCGAAGCAATCTCTTTTTGTTGTTTCTCGTAGTTTTTAGCTTCAGTTAGCAGTTTTTGTTCTTTTTGCTCGACAAAGCTGGAGTAATTGCCGACATAGCGGTCCAAAGAATGCTTGGTCAAGTCCAGAGTAATGGTTGCGACCTTATCTAAAAAATACCGGTCGTGACTGACAATGAGAAGGGCCCCACTATAATTGACCAAGTAATTTTCCAACCAGGCAATGGTCTCAATATCCAAGTGGTTGGTCGGCTCATCCAGTACCAAAAGATTTGGCTTTTCCAAGAGCATCTTAGCCAGAGCCAAACGGGTATTTTGCCCACCAGATAACTCTTCAATCTTCATCTGCCACATGGACTCATCAAACTTGAAGCCGTTTAAAATGGCGCGGATATCTGCCTCATAGGTGAAGCCACCAGCTTGACGGAATTCTTCCGATAGCCGGTCATAATCCTGCATGAGTTTCTCCAAATCGGCTCCAGTTTTTTCCCCCATCTCGAGCTCCATCTGCCGTAAGGTTTTCTCCGTCTTACGGAGATCGTTAAAGACATGGAGCATCTCATCGTAGATGCTATTGGTCGACTCAAAGCGACTATCCTGGGCCAGATAAGAGAGAGAAAGATCGCGTTTTTTATTGATTTCTCCAGAAGTTGGCTCTTCTTCTCCCACCAAGATTTTCAAGAGCGTAGACTTGCCTGCGCCGTTCTTTCCGACCAGAGCAATTCGATCCCGTTCATCCACTTGCAGGCTGATATTATCAAAAAGAACCTCCCCTGCAAAAGAGCGTTCAATTTTGTTGGCTTGTAAAATAATCATAGTTTCATTGTACCTTACTTTTGACAAATTGACAATTGAAGAAAAGGCCAAACGCTAGACGCGCTTGACCTTTCTTCACTTTTTAAATCGCTGAGACATTGGAAGCCATTTGACTGTACTGACAGGCTAGGAAAAGCCCGATGCCAATCACTAGCAAAAACAAGCCCCATTTGATGACGCCCTTCAAAAAGCGAATCACAAACAAAATAATCATAGAGCCAATCAACCAGGTAATGGCCGAATGGGAGAAGAAAGCTTGGGCAGCTTCCTTATTG
>CADFQU010000069.1 GCA_902836505.1 Streptococcaceae bacterium | reverse complement strand
TATTCTTACCAAGTGCGTCTCCTCAGTGCTGGGATGCAAGAGTTTACCTTTCACCATATCACGATTTCATCGATTTCATCAGAAAAATGAGATATTCAGATACGGACCAAATAGATTGCAGTAAATGAGGACCTAGTGAATTCTATAAAATTGAAAAAAATAAAAAAGATCTTAAACGAGGTGAATAGCTGGAAAGATCGAATGTCCCAGTTGACAGACCAGCAGTTACAAGAAAAGACAGAGGAATTCCGCCGTCGTTTCCGACAAGGGGAGACACTGGACGATTTGCTAGCAGAAGCTTATGCAGTCGTGAGAGAAGTCTCTCAGCGAGTCTTGGGGATGTTTCCTTACGATGTTCAAGTCATGGGAGCTATCGTTCTCCACCAAGGAAATATTGCAGAGATGGAAACTGGGGAAGGAAAGACCCTAACGGCAACCATGCCAGCTTACCTGAATGCTATAGAAGGGAAGGGAGTTATGGTGATTACCCCCAATACTTATCTGGCAACTCGTGATGCGGAAGAAATGGGGAAGATTTATCGTTTTCTAGGTTTGACGGTCGGAGTTCCACTTCAGGACACTGAGAGTGAACTCTCCCCAGCTAAGAAGCGGTTGCTCTATCAAGCTGACATTGTCTATACCACCAATAGCAGCCTGGGCTTCGATTATCTTTCAGAAAATTTAAGCGCCTCTATTGATGGTCAATTCCTAGCAAATTTGAACTATGCGATTGTAGATGAAATCGATTCGATCTTACTGGATAGTGCTCAAACACCCTTAGTGATTTCTGGCTCGCCTCGTGTGCAGTCCAATCTATATGGGATTGTAGATACCTTGATTCGGACCTTCAAAGAAGGAGAAGAATACAAGGCCGATGGGGACAAGAAACAGGTGTGGTTGACCCCCAAAGGAGTAACAGTGGCCGAGACTTTTCTATCCCTTCAGCATTTGTATGATCCCCAGCACCTTAATCTTGTCCGCCATATTCGTCTGGCTTTACAAGCGCATCAACACTATAAAAGGGACAAGGATTATGTCGTCCGTTCGAATGAAAAAGGAGAACAGGAACTTGTTCTTTTGGATCAAGCAACGGGTCGTCTTATGGAATTGACTCGCCTTCAAGGGGGACTTCATCAGGCTCTCGAAGCTAAGGAAGGACTTTCCTTGACACCAGAGACACGGGTCATGGCTTCGATCACTTATCAAAACTTGTTCAAGATGTTTCAAAAACTTGGCGGTATGACGGGAACCGGGAAGGTTGCAGAAGCTGAATTTTTGGAGACCTATGCCATGTCAGTAGTTCAGATTCCAACCAATCGCAAACGAATCCGCCAGGATCTCCCAGATGAGATATACCAGACCTTGCCAGAAAAAGTCTATGCCTCTATGGCCTACATCAAAGAAGTCCATGCAAAGGGAAACCCGATTTTAATCTTTGCCGGTTCGGTTGAGATGTCTGTCTTGTACTCAAACCTTCTCCTCCGTGAAGGAATTCCCCATAATCTGTTGAATGCCAACAAGGCTTCTCGTGAAGCACAGATTATTGCTGAATCTGGTCAAAAAGGTGCAGTGACCGTTGCAACCTCGATGGCAGGTCGGGGGACAGATATCAAATTAGGGCAGGGTGTAGCTGCCTTAGGTGGCCTGGTTGTCGTCGGGACGGAGCGGATGATGAATCGCCGGATAGATCTCCAGATTCGAGGACGATCAGGACGTCAAGGAGACCCTGGAAAAACCAAGTTTTTTGTCTCGCTGGAGGATGATTTAATCAAACACTGGGGTCCAAACTGGATCCAAGATAGCTATCAAGATTACGACGTAGAGGATCGACTTCAAGAAGCCAAACCTCTAACTCGGAGAAAGTACCAGCGCATCGTCGCTCAAGCCCAGGATGCGAGTGAAAGTGCTGCGCAAGCTAGTCGTCGCTTGACCTTAGAGTTTGCAGAGAGCATGAACATTCAGCGTGATTTGGTTTATAAGGAACGGGAACGGTTGATTAGACTGGACAGACGTTTGGACGGACTGATCGAGAAAATTGCTCGGGAAGTGTTTGCCCAAGTGGCTAAAAATAAGAAGTATCAAGACCCGATTGCCTTCTATCACTATATTTTAGATCATATCAGTTATCAGGTTGATCCTGCTCAGATCCATCAAGCTTTTCCTTCCAAGCAGGCAAAAGAGGATTTTCTCTGGGAGCTAGCCCGCTCTGAGTTGCTGGCTAAATATCAAAGGCTGGAATCCGATGAGGTAATTGCTCAGTTTCAACGGATGGTGCTCTTAAAGGCTATTGACGAAAATTGGGTGGAACAAGTGGATTATTTGCAACAATTACGTGTGGCTTTGTCTGGTCAGTACGCCAGTCAAAAGAATCCACTGGTCGAATTTTACCGAGAAGCCTCTTTGTCTTTTGATCGGATGAAGGCTTTGGCAAAAGAGCAGATGGTTCGCAATCTCTTACTCAGTCGAGTAGAAATCAATACAAAAGGGGAAATTGTCCTATATTTCCCATAAAAGAGGATTTATGACAGTATACAATATCAATCTTGGGATTGGATGGGCCAGTAGTGGCGTCGAGTATGCACAAGCCTATCGGGCCAAGTTGCTACGACAGATCCAAGAACCTGCAAAATTTATTTTTATGGATATGATATTAGCAGACAATATTCAACACTTAACAGAGAATATTGGATTTAAAGATCATGAAATCATATGGCTCTACAGCCATTTTACAGATATCAAAATTGCGCCAACGACTTACACAATCGCTCAAGTCTTGGCTGGGTTCGCTGGGAAGCCAACGCGAGAAGAGACTAAGGAGAAGGTGAGGCGCTATTTCTACGAAGACCAGGACAGTTTTTTGACTTGCTATCTTCGGGACGAAAAGAGTCCTTATGTGGAGCGCTGTGAGTATGTCTCCAGAGGGATCCTAGTCAGAAAGGACTACTTTTCCTATGCTCGCTACTGTACAGAGTACTTTATCCCCAAAAATAATCAAGCCCATTTGATTGAACGACGTTTCTACAATGAAGACGGAAGTGTGGCCTATCGGATGCAGGTGGCAGATGGTCAGGAGATTTACCGTTTCCCAGATCGTTATCTCCTGGGCCGGCAGGAATTGATCCGCTACTTCATGCAAAGTCTTAACTTGACCAAACAAGATCTGGTGATTCTGGATCGGGAGACTGATATCGGCCAACCTATTTTTGAAGAGGCCCAAAAAGCTCGTCTAGGAGTCGTGGTCCATGCGGAGCACTATAGTGTCAATCATACCGATGATCAATATATTTTGTGGAACAATTATTACGATTACCAATTTACCAATGCGGACAAGGTGGACTTCTTTATTGTCGCGACAGATCGCCAAAAGGAAGTTTTAGCAGCGCAATTCGCCAAATATACCCCTCATACTCCTGCTATCTACACCATTCCGGTAGGAAGTCTCGCCAGTCTACCGCAAAACGACTCTCGTAAACCTTTTTCTTTGATGACTGCTTCGCGTCTGGCAACAGAAAAACACATCGACTGGTTAGTACGAGCAGTTGTTGAAGCAAAAAAAGAGCTACCAGCTCTCTCATTTGATATTTATGGAAAAGGCGGAGAGGAAGAAAAACTGCGGTCTCTGATTGAAGAGTTAGGAGCGACGGACTATATCCAGCTTAAAGGCCATATGGATTTGACTGCTATTTACAAAGATTATGAAGTCTATCTTTCGGCTTCAACTAGTGAAGGCTTTGGTCTAACCTTGATGGAGGCGATTGGTTCTGGTCTTCCAATCATTGGCTTTGATGTACCTTATGGCAATCAGAACTTTGTTAGAGATGGGGAAAATGGCTACCTGCTTCCGACTGAACCAGACCAGGTTGTGGATAGGATAGCGAGGTCCTTTGCTGAAATGATCTGCTTGCTATACCAGAGTCAAAAGATGACTTCCATGCGTCAAGCATCTTATGCGCGTGCAGAAGATTTTCTAACCAGTAAGGTTGAAAAAACTTGGACTCAATTGATTGAGGAGGTGACCCATGCTGAACGTGTTTGATCGGTTTTCGCGCGAAAGCCAAGACCTGCTCTATTCTTTACAAAGAGCAGGTTACACGCATCCAACAATCGTCTTGGAACCAAATGGTTTTTTACCTGATGGAGTGGAGTCGCCTTTTCTGTACTTTTTAGGTCGACCAACAGGTGAAAAAAGGGGGCGCTTCTTTAACGAAATTTTAGTCCCTGATTTTTGGGAAATCACTGGAGATGCATCTGGTGGGCGGATTTCCTATTATGGCCAAGAAAAAGCGCGTATCTATTACCAAGGAGCGACTCATAAGCGAATCGTTGAGCGGGTAGAGTGGTTCAATCAAGAGGGACAAGTAAGGACAGTGGATCGCTATGATCAGTATGGTCGTAAAATAGCGGTAACCAGCTGTGATGGTCAGGGCAATCCTTTGTTAACCACCTACTTCGAAGAAGAAGTTGAACGCCTGACAGAAAATCATCAAACTGGTGATCTGATCTTGACACTGGACCAGGAGCCTATGCGTATCTTTAAAAATCGACTAGATTTCTATGTCTTTTATGTCCAATACCGAGGATTTACGTTAGATCAGGTCCTTTTCAATACACTGGCTCAGTCTTTTGCTTTGAGTTTGCAACTCGGCAAAATGGGGCTGGTAGGCCGAGATGTCTTGGTTTGGCAAGAGCCATTACGGGATAGTCTGCCAGGCAATATGCAACTCATCCTAAACAGTCCAGATATACGGACGAAGAAGATCTTCATCCCTCAAAGGGAGACCTATCTCCGTGCTCTACAGTTGGTATCACCAGAGCAACAGGGCTTTTTTGCCCCTCTTGGTTATATCTATGATTTTGTAATCAAAGATGATGTTCGTAAGGATGCTTTTGTATTAACAAATTCAGATCAAATTGAAGCCTTACCTTATTTGCTAGAGCAATTACCGGATGTGACCTTCCGAGTTGCTGCAGTGACAGAAATGTCTCCAGAGCTCATGTCTCTAGTCCGCTACCCCAATTTGGTCCTGTATCAGAATATTAGCCAGGAGCGGATCAAGGAGCTCCTTCACCAATCTAGTATCTATCTAGACATCAATCATTTTGGGGAGGTACAAGGGATTGTTCGCAAGGCCTTTGAGCACCAACAGCTAATCCTTGGCTTTGAACAGACCTTACATGCCCCTCCTTATCTTGCTCAAGAAAATGTCTTTAGGCAAGGAGAAAAAGACAAACTCGTAGCACGTATTAAAGAAATTTATCAATCAATAGAGAACTATCGACACGCAGTTTCAAATCAAATTGCACAGTCTAATGCGATCGAACAGGAAGTATTCCGTTCGAGATTCCAAGAAGGGATAGGTGATAGAAATGCCTGATCAGAAGAAGGACTTGTTCTATAAAGAAGTAGAAGGACGAATGAATGCTCTGAAGCGACGATCCGCAGAAAAAGAAAAAGCAACCCGCTCGGAAAAAGTCAACCTGACTTTAAATGTTGTTATCGGTCTCGTTATCTTGTTGGGGGTACTGCTCACCCTTTTCCGAGTTTTTGGAGGATAAGATGGAAATGCTATTTGTTGTGCTGATGTTCCTTCTATCGATCAGTCTAATCTTGTTGGTGCTGTTTCAACCTCGTCAACAACAATCACTGTCAACAGATGCGACCAGTAACTTAGGGAAGCCAAACTATTGGCTAGCCCGTCGAGGGATGAAGCTAGCGACCTTGATCGTTAGTGTCCTCTTCTTTTTAGTCTTGTTAATCTATCTGCTACTTGCTCGGGCTTAGAAGGATAGGGAAATGAGAAGAAGGCCCTTT
>CADFQU010000068.1 GCA_902836505.1 Streptococcaceae bacterium | reverse complement strand
AGCCTAAAATGCTTCGGTTGATTTTTATTGCACTACTTTGAAATTTAAATAAAGAAAAAACACTTTAAATGAACTGCACCCCAAAAGTTAGACAGAAAAAATCTAACTGTTGGGGCATTTTTGTTATGAAATTAACAGAGGAGGATAAGGTTCAGATCCATGCACTCAGAAAACAAGGACAAAACTTCCAACAATCATGACAACTACTTCATTGAAAATAGCCAAGGCAATCTGCAGTTTCTGGTCTTAAACCTTCTCATTTGGCTAAAGACATTGCTTTGCTTAACAATCCTTTTCTATGCATTAGTAGAATATATGCGGTATTTAAACCCCTAGGCCAGAGAGATTCTATCGATAACATATACAATCAATTTGTTCTGCTCTCTCCTACTGATCTTCATGTTCGGATAAAAAACAATAAGTCATAGTCCCAAAGACGGCTCCAATACTAAGACCAAATACCAGTAAGGGAATCATTATCTCTGTTTGGATGATTTTTTCCAAGAAAGTTGAAAGGGGCATCTGCTGAACGAAGAGTTTATGAAAGAGCAACAGAGCAAATAAGCCAATCTCAATACTTATAAATACCAACCAACTACGAACTTTTATTTGGTGTTTGCTGTAGGTTTTGTAGATGATTTCTGATTTGTCATCCTTTTCAAGATGAAGCTCTTTGACGGCTCTTTGGGTTTTTATAGTCATGAAAAGAATGAGCCCAAAATAGATGTGGGGCATAACCGTTCGAACAATTTCTATAAAGCGTCCGAACAAAATATAGAACAGGAAGAGAAAGAAGGAAGAGTAAAAGATTTGGACCATGGAACGGGCGCAAGCCTTGTAGATAACCTCTTGACGGCATTCGTCAAAAGGCCCCTGTATATGAAATAGATTTCGAAGTAAGCGAGTTGTTAAGTCTTCTTTTTTCATGGATGATTTCTCCTAAATGACAATGTTACTTTGTTTCTTTTACGAATTGATAGAAATAATAAAGATAAATGATAGAAGAAAGGCTAGCAATAGTTAATAGTAAATAATATTTCCAATTGCTTGAAATGACCGTCAATTGTGGTAAGGATATAATCATAAAGCATAGTGCTAAGTTAAGTATGCGAGTTTTCTGGGAGTCTATCTTTAGATAAGTCAGTCCTTTGTTGAGTGCCGGAAGAAAGACTGGAAGGAGGACTATATCGTAGATTGGCAAGCTTCCTGAAACAATAATGTAGGTGAGTAGAGAAGCAAATAAAAGATGATAGGTAAGTAAAGTTACTAACGATTTCATAAGCTTCCTCCTAATCGTCATCTTGATCTTTTTTGGCTTTTTGAATGCGGAAAGCGACACCGCTCTGCATGGTCACTCCGAAGAATAAAGCTACTACGATAGTTGTCACAAAATGTCTTGTATTTAACAGAGAACTAAGATAACTCTTACTATCATCCGTCAAGACATTAAGAAGTGGGATTCCAAACAACATGATTAGCCCATATATTAGACCTGCTTTCAGACCAGGATAACGTAACTGTTTCTTTTCTTTTTTGTTCAACATATCAGGATCGATGGCTGTGATACCTGTTTTCTTGATTTGAGAAAGCACATAGAAAGCGGTTATCATGGAAATCCCAAATATCACCAGAGGATAACCAATAGCAACTATTTCTGGATATTTATTGGCAAGAACAAGTGGAATGAAATTGCCAAATATCATCAGGTAAAAGAGGACGATAAAGACCTGATTACCGATACGATCAGCTTCACGTCGTTTGTGTTCGTCAAGAGGTCCAGAAATACCATATGTGCGTTTGATCAGTTTTTCAGTGAAGGTTTCTTTTTTCATTTTTTCTCCTTTTTAAAATTCATCTTCCCAAAAGAGACTGTTGAGGTCAGTCTGGAGGCTTCGAGCGAGATTGAGACAGAGTTCCAGGGTAGGATTGTACTTGTCGTTTTCAATCATGTTGATGGTTTGCCTCGAGACACCGATATCCTTTGCGAGTTCGAGTTGGGACTTTCCCAGTTCCTTACGGAATTCTTTTACACGATTCATGCTTCTTCCTTTTTAATTTATGTCGCATATATTTGACTATAGTATATTCTTTCGAAAATGAAATGTCAACTATTTTTGACATCATTTTAAATATTTCTTTCTAAAGCAAAAAATCCCTCAGCTATAATTGAACTGAAGCCCAAGAGTTAGATTTTTTCGGTCTAACTTTTTGGGATCAGTACAAAATCAGCGTTTTTCTTAAGTATTGATTCGTTTTGAATCCCTATTTCACTTCGGAAAAAATCAACTTATACATTTAAAAAGCTTATTTTAGCAGACTTTATGACTGTTTATGAAAAAAGGTAGAGTTTTAAATGACTGTTAGTTTTTACCTTTTATTTGTGAAAGTCGTTCCATTAAAATATCGACTGCTTCATTCTTTCGGTTAGGATCTAATTCTGCGTAGATATCCATTGTGGTTGAAATAGATCTGTGCCCCATACGTTCTTGTAGTTCTTTCCAATTTGCTCCAGAGTTGAGCATTAAAGATGCATGAGTATGGCGGAATAAGTGAAAACCATAATCAGGTAAACCTAACTCTTTTAATCGTTTAATAAGAGTAGCTCGCTCATTTCGATCAGTCATGTAATTTCCATAGATAGTGGGAAATATCAACTTAGATTTTGGAAGCCCATGTTTTTCAAAGTAATTATTCATTTCATTGTTAAAATCTTTAAGTTCTTGAATAATGGTAATAGGTACTGATACTTTACGATTTCCTGAATCAGTTTTCGCAGAATTTTTACAAATAACCTTACCTTTAGTACCTAAGGTTTTGTCTCCTCTCCTCCACATAAGAGTTTTATTTACGTTAATTTCTGATGATTCGAAAAGTAAGTCATCAACTTCCAATGCTAATAGTTCATTAATTCGTAAGGCAGAAGCTAAAAGAGTATTACAAATAAGTTTAAAGCGCCTGTTGGCTCTTGAGTTTGGGAGCGTATCTAAATAATTCAACCATATAGCGATATCTTTTTCATGTAGAACTTGAATTCGATTTTGAGGTGCTTTAGGCTTGGGTGGTATCCTGACTTGTTTTGCGGGATTATTCTTTAGATTAAAGTGTACCATTCCGAAATCAAGAATATCTTTTAGTTTATGAACGACTGCGCCATAATCAGATGCCTTTCCTTTATCTGCCTTACGTTTTCCCTTATTTATTTCTATTCGAGCCTTTTCTGCTAACTGATCAACCCATTTTTGAACTTCAGTAGATTCAATAGAATCTATTTTATAATCACCAAATTTTGGGAGGATATATGTATCCAAATATCCCCTTACTCTATTTCTAGTATTATCAGATGATACCCAAGATTTATAACTATCATACCAAAATTCCGACAGTTCTTTTATAGTACCGACAGATAGGGTTTCTTTTCGAGTAGAATCATTTTCTTCAAATTTTCTTTTAGTCTCTAAATATTTGCGATCTAAGGCTTTTAGTGTTGGAGCCGATATGGTAGTTGTAACTTGTTTTCCTGTTTTTTTATCAGTTCCTAAATAAGCTCCTTTCATAGAATAAGTTATAGAACCATCTTTTTTGATTTTCTTAAGAACTTTCTTATTGTTTCTTTCTATTGTCTCAATTTGCATTTAGTTTACCTCAGATGGTCAAGAATTTAAGAATATCCCCACGTTTATAATACACTGTTCGGGTCCCTTCGATTGGTGGCTCCAATCGTGGCAGTCCTTTACGTTCCCAACTTTTGAGTGTATTAGGGGAAATATTCAGTTCTTTGAGGACTTCCTTTTGGGTCATGATTTCTAACTGATTAGTATCTGATCTTTTATCCAGAAGATTTACCAGAACCTGTAATAGATTTTCGATTTTATCTAGTTTTACTTGTTGTAGTGTATCCATATAATTATCCTTTCTAATGTCCTATAACGTATGTAAATTGTTTGGCAGTTTCTGCATCAAATGTGCGGTAACTAATGATCCCTAGTCCTTTTACATTACACTCTGAGACGAGGATTGAACCATCTGATTTGACCTGTTCCACAAATGAAATGTGTCCGTATATTGGGTCAGCTCCAGCTTGTCCAGGGCTAAATGATAGAGCAGAGTGTTCTGTTGGTGTATGGGTTGTTGTGAATCCTGGCTTATTCATCCATTGTCCACCATTTCCCATAAATGGATCGAAGTTAACTCCAACTTGTTTTCCACGGTTAAAGACATACCAAGTACATTCTCCCCATGGATAGGTGCTAGTGATATATCCATTTGTGTCGATAGCTTTTGTAAGACTATATCCTACCGGAATATCATTTGAAATAACTCCACCTCCATCTCGAGTTTTTCCAGTTAATTGAATCGGTGCTTTAGGTGTTCCGCCGTGTTCATCGATATACTGATCTAGTTTTCTCATGGTTTCAGCTCGACGCTTGCCAGAGCCTGTAGTATCTGTAAAATAGACACCTCCATCGATGGTCTGATTCAAAGAACCATTCGCATATTTTTGAGCCTTATCATCTTGAATTTTAAAGGTCTCATTCTTATTTCCAATAATTGTCTGTTGGGTTAGGGCAACTACGGCAACCTCATCATTGAAATTGTTGGCATTCTCAGGATTAGAATCAAATGCTCCATAACCAAACATGTTGGCTCCAGGATTTCTTGCGACTCCAGCAGTTCCGAGTGAGCTTTCATTTAAGGCAATTGCCACAATACCTCGGACATCTAGATTTGATTTGGCCTCCCATTCTAGGAGTTTTTTACCGTTAATCCGATTCTTATCATAGGAGATCCCTAAAGTGTCTAAAAAGCCATCTAGTTGAGATGCTGTAATGCCATATCGATGAACTAATAGATTATGCGTATAAGGATCTCCAGAGGACCAGTGTTCCGCATAGGTGGCTCCATCTACCCCAGATCCTCCAGTTGGACTTCCTGCTGTGGCAACCGCAAGAATGATAATGAGAAGAAAGGGGAGAATGATGGGGATTAGTCCAACCAGTAAAAACCATTTTAATTTCTTCATAGGACCTCCTTTCTAGTTAGTGTTTGATATAAGCTGTGAATAGCACTGTCCCAAAGCGCCACTTGGCATCTAGTACGACAGAATGAGCTTTGACTTGATCCAGTATAGAGTCTTTTTCACGTTCTTTGACAGGAAATAAAAGAAGGAAATCGACTGAGCGTTTCCCTTCTTGGTAGGCTTGAAAAAGAGTCTCTTCAAGAATCCTTGGAAAAGCTGTTCTTGAATGAATTCTAATATTCATTGTATTCTCCTCTCAATTGATTGAGTCGTTCTGTTAGTTTGTTTCTTCGTTCAATATTTGTTCGTAATTTATCATCTCGTGTCATAGTCTTTCGATAGGCACGAGTAAAGGCATTGGATCCTTGAGCTTTATACATGGCTTTCGGATCTTTGTATTTATCAAGTTCACGTTCCAGTGAATTGATTCGGTGTTGTTTAAATGGGGAAATCCATTCTTCTTTCAGTGTCTGAAATTCATCTTCTGTAGTAGAAGGTCGCTCAGCTTGAATAGGTGCATTCGTGTTCTCACTAGACAGTTCTTTATTCCTTTCTGGCATACTTGGTCTTTTTGTAGACTTAACTTTTGGAGTAGTCATGTTCTCCGAGTTTTTTATTGTTTCAATCTCAGGAGCTACTGTGCTCTCTTGTCCAACAAGTGTTTCAGTTGGAATCTCTGGTTCGAATTCGTTCTGTATTGAATCATTCTGAGTGAAGAAGGATCCGACTTGTTGGAAGTGATCTTTAGAATGCATGAGCATTCCTGCTCCAATTCCTGCTCCGGCTAATGCGAAATTTCCTAAGTGTTGAGCGCTTGAAAGACTGCGAGTTGGAACTTGAGAGG
>CADFQU010000067.1 GCA_902836505.1 Streptococcaceae bacterium | reverse complement strand
TTTATGTATATTTAGTTTTTAGGTTTGCGAAGCAAGCCGAACAAGATACCACTTACGACTGCACCGATCAATACGAACAAGATGTAAAGAAGCGGATTTGAAGTAAGGGCGATAACGAAGATTCCTCCGTGAGGAGCCATGAGTTTCAAGCCTGCAAGACCAACAAGGGCACCTGTCAAGGCTGAACCTGCGATGAAACTTGGGATGGCACGAGCTGGATCAGCTGCACCGAATGGAATGGCACCTTCTGTGATGAAGGAAAGACCCATGATAATGTTTGTCAAACCTGAGTTGCGTTCTTCTTCAGTAAATTTGTCTTTGAACAAGACAGTTGCTACAAAGACTGCCAATGGAGGAACCATACCAGCTGCCATAACTGCCGCCATGACGGTTGAACCACCACTAGTAAGTGCTGAAGCTGTCAACGTACTTGTACCAAATACATAAGCTGCTTTGTTGACTGGCCCACCCATATCGACAGCCATCATACCACCAACAAGAAGACCAAGAAGAACTGCCGAGCTACCTGACAAGCTTGAGAGGAAGTTGTTAAGACCAGTATTGATAGCAGCCATTGGGATGTTGATGAGGAACATCAAGAATCCTGTCAAACCAACACCAAGTAATGGCAAGAGAAGGATCGAGCGGATACCATCGAGTGAACGTGGAAGACCTGCAAGGGCTTTGCGAAGCACGAGAACGACTCCACCTGCAAGGAAACCACCTACCAAAGCTCCAAGGAAAACCAGATGATACGGCTGCTGGTAATTCACCTTTAGCAGCACCGAAAGCGATGTTACCAAATGCTGAACCTGAGCTAGCAATGGATCCAGCAACGAAACCTGCTACAAAACCAGGTTTTTCAGCGATGGAGAATCCGATGTAACCTGCAAGCACTGGAAGCATGAAACCAAAGGCTGCACCACCGATTGTTTTAAATTGAGCTGCTAATTCATGGTATGAACCAAGTTGAGATAATTGATCTTGAGGCACCCCAAGGATTTGGTCAATCAAGAAGGCAAGGGCAATCAAGATACCACCACCGATAACGAATGGAAGCATTTGAGAAACCCCACTCATCAAGTGTTTGTAGAAGGCTCCACCTAAGCTCAATTTTTCTTGGCTAGCGCTTGCTTCTGCTGCATTTTCTGCGTGGAAGACATCTGCTTTGCCATCCAAAATGGTTTGGATCAATTCTTCGGTTTGACGGATACCGGCTGCAACAGGTTTAGAAATTAATTTTTTGCCATCGAAACGAGCGGTTTCAACTGCTTTATCCGCTGCAATGATCACTCCTTCAGCTTTGGCGATTTCTTCTGCTGTCAAGCGGTTGCCGACACCAGATGCCCCGTTGGTTTCAACACGGACTGTAACACCCATTTCTTCACCTTTTTTGATGAGGGCTTCTTCTGCCATGTAAGTGTGGGCGATACCTGTTGTACATGCTGTAACAGCAACAATGAGAGGTTTGTCAGATGAAGCTGCTTCTTTGACTGCTTCTGCTTTTTTCGCTTCTTCAGCGGCAGCTACTTGCTCTTCCGCATCAAAGGCTGCGATCACTTGATCAGGAGTGCTTGCTTGGCGGATTTTGTCTGCAAATCCTGGTTTCATCAAGTACTTAGACAATTCAGCAAGAGCTGCCAAGTGAGTATCGTTTGCCCCTTCTGGAGCTGCAATCATGAAGAACAAGTCAGTTGGTTGGCCATCAAGTGATGCGTAATCTACACCCTTGTTTGATTTTGCAAACAAGACCGTTGCTTCTTTTACAGCTTCGTTTTTGCTGTGAGGCATAGCAATCCCTTCGCCCAAACCAGTGGAAGTTTGCGCTTCACGATTCATGATCCCAGTCTTGAAAGTTTCAAAATCTGTCACCACACCATTGTCGACGAGCGATTGAATCATTTCATTGATCACGCCCTCTTTGTCTGTTGCTTGAAGGTCAAACAACATCACGTTTTTATTTAAAACGTCTTGAATTTTCATAGTTTTTCTACCTCTACTTTTTCATAAGTTTCTTTAATGTAGTCCGCTGTTGCCAAATCATCTGAGAAGGTGGTCGCAGTTCCACAAGCCACGCCCCATTTGAAGGCTTCGATGACATCTCCTGTCGTTGCGAGCTTTCCAGTGAAACCTGCTACCATGGAATCTCCAGCTCCGACTGAGTTCTTCACCTGTCCTTTAATAGGTTTTGCGAAATAAGTACCACTTGGACTAACCAATAGAGCTCCATCACCCGCCATGGAAATAATGACGTTTTGTGCTCCTTTAGCCAAGATTTCTTTGGCGTAGCGTTCAATTTCTGGCAATTCCGTCAAGGTAACGCCAAAAATATCTCCCAACTCATGGTTGTTTGGTTTGACTAATTGGGGATTGAACTTCAAGGAGTCAATCAAGGTCTGCCCTTCAAAGTCGCAAACGACTTGCGCCCCTGTCGCACGGGTTGCTGCAATCAATTGTTTGTAAACGGTATTTCCAAGTGAAGAGGGGGCAGAGCCTGCAAATACTACCACATCATCTGCTGTCAAGTTGGATAGGATACTGAGTAGTTCTTGCAACTGACCTTCTGTCACTTCTGGACCATTGCCATTGATCTCTGTCTCCTCATCGGCTTTGATCTTGACATTAATCCGGGTGTCTTGGTCCACGGTCACAAAGTTAGTTGAAATAGCTTCGCTTGTTAGCACGTCTTCGATAAAGCGTCCTGTGAAACCACCGATAAACCCTGTTGCTGTGTTCTCGATATCGAGTCGCTTCAAGACACGACTGACATTGATTCCCTTACCACCGGCGAATTTATCTTCCGAAGCCATCCGATTGACCGCCCCTGTCTCTACATGATCGAGACGGACAATATAGTCAATGGCAGGATTCAGTGTTACTGTATAAATCAAACCTCTATAACCTCCGTTTTCTCTTCTAATTTAGAAAGGATTTCCGTATCCGAAGTATTAGTAATAATGGTTGCTCTCTTCACCGGAGCTACCTTGACAAAAGATGTCCGCCCAAGTTTCGACGAGTCTAGAAGAATATAAGTATTCTTTGCATTCTCTAGAATGGCACGTTTGACAGCCCCCTCTTCAAGATCCGGTGTGCTATACGACTCTTGGTCTACGCCATTCATTCCAATAAAAGCTCGATCAAAGCTCAACTGGCCGATTTGATTCAAAGCCATTCCTCCGATGCTAGCGTCAGTCGAAGTCTTTACCATCCCGCCGATGATGACCGTTGGAATGTCTCTCTCTACTAAACTAGCTGCATGGTGGATGGAATTAGTCACAACTGTTACGGTTGGGTTGGCCAATTCATGAACCAGTAATTCATTGGTGGTTCCTGCATCGATAAAGACAACTTCAAAATCTTTGATCAATTCTGCCGCTTTCTTTGCAATGGCAGATTTTTCTTGCACGTTTTTGATTGCTTTATCTTTATTGCTTTCTTCTTCCTGCAAGGAATGAAGACTTTCAGCCCCACCATGAATTCGTCTCAGTTTATTCTCAGCTTCTAATTCATCCAAATCACGTCGAATCGTTGATTCTGAAGAGTTTAGCTCTTGAACCAAATCCTCAATAGAGACAATTCGCTCTTTGATAACCTTTTCTAAAATGATGTGTTTTCGTTCAGATTTTAACATACAAGCTCCTTTCGGAAACGATTACAAGGACTATTATACTCTCTTATCTTTCAAAGTCAAGCACTAAATATCATTTTCTTTCATTTTCTGTCATTTTTTCTATTAATTTCTATCAATCTCTCTTTTAAACTACCTATTTGACCTTTATCATATCCTTGATAATCCTACTAAAAATCGCCAATTTCAACTTTCATCACAATAATAAAGAAGGTATCACTTGGATACCTTCTTTATTGTCATCTGAAACATCCTCCTTCCATTGGAAGTGATGATCCATTATGACCATTATTTATAATTGTAAGCCCAGTAATAGTAACCATCTCCATTTACAATTGCTGCTACAACTACTTCAGTTACGTTTGGATTTAGTAACAATTTACACAAGCCATTGTTGCTAGATGGCACTTTTACAACTATTAATCTTTTTTAAAACCAAGTCCTCGGAACCATTTGGATAAGCCTTTTTTACTCTTGTGTTCTGCTCTTCCTGTAACTTCTGGTAAGTCATCTTCGACTTGTAACGGATACTCTGTTTGACTAGAATCATCTAGAGAAATTTGTGCCTGATCAATTGCTTCTTCCTCTCCTGCTACTGCAGTTTTTTCTCCATCCTCACTTGACTGAATCTTCTCTATCCGATTTCTAAATTCACTAGCTTCTTTTTGATAAGCCATAAAGGTTTCAAACTCTGCCTCAAACTGTGCTTTTTTTTCCTCGAGTTCAGTTTTAGCAGAGGCGACCAAGGCTTGCGCATCTACTAGCAACTCAGATGAATCGGTGAACAGCTTTAGATTCCCTTTGGCTTTTGCTAATTGATTTTTAGCAAGTTGAAGTTGTGCCTGTGCTCCTTCTAGCTTAGATGCAGTGTCTGTCGCGGCACTTTGTAAAAACTCTAATTGCTTTTTATCTGCTTCTAATGCTAAAGTAGCATTTTTCAAGGCCTCTTCTTTGGGAATGATTGCTCCCTGTATACGAGCTCGTGAAACTGCCAGTGAGTTTGCTGCTTCCTTGGCCTCTGTCGTCGAAGCCTGCCATTTCTTCATCGCTAAAGCTAGGTTGCTTTGGGCACGCGCTAATAGTTGCTCATGACTTGCAAGAGAAGTCTTGACATCGAATAAATGACCAGAAAGGATATTGATGCGGGATTCTTGATTTGTTCTTTCGACTTTTAGACTCTCTAAAGCATTTTTGACAGTCTTTACATCCGCTTTTGTCGTCCTTGCATTGGCAACGTTTCTCACCCACTTTGTCAGTTCTTCACTGGTATAAAGGGGGGATGACTCTTCAAAGAAAGCTACTTGAGATACCTCTAAATCTGGATCATAGGCAACTGAAATGGCCTTATATTGATTCCCCATCATTTGAACATAATGTCCAATCTTAGCAAATAACTCCGCTCCTACTTTCTTGGAGATTTGGCTAGGATCTAGTTGACTTTCATCTATCGGTAAACCGTATTTATCAGCTATTTGATGATACAATTCCTTTTCACTATACCAGAAAGCAACAGCCTCCCTAGGCCGATAGCCCCAAGCAATCATTTCATTCTCTTGCCAGTTGGACAGGGCTTGTCGATGGTTTAGATGATAGTGCGTTTGAAGTTGACTATCCGGTAATTGATAAGGAGCGATTAAGAGGTCACCTAAACCTGCCTGGCGACGGTACTGATTAATGGTATCTACAATTTCTAACGCTTTTAGGACGTTATCTAATTTAGTGGCCTTTCCACCTGTCAGCTGGTCCTCTTCAAGCCTACGACGATAAAGAGACAAGACTTCAACAGCGTCTTGGTCACCAGCCTTGGCCCACTCCTGTAACAAAGTCTCATAGCTTGTCTGTTGAAGATTGATTGGACTAGCCATGGCCGCTTCACGGACTTTTTCTAACTCTACTAATTTTTGGGAAATTTGATGAGTTAATTTTTCAACTTTTTTCTGTACTCCCGCAATTTCGCTGGAAACTTGCTTTAAGACATAGGGCGCTTTGGATTGAGTTTCTGTCAGATTTAGCACTAAGGTTTGAGCTATTTTTAATTCGTTTTGCGCCTGCTCCTCTTTTAGCTGTGCCTGTGCTAATACTGTCTCATCATTCTGGATGGGTTGTTTGGCTTTTCTTAATTCATTGCCTGCGATATCAACAAGTAACTGCTGTGCAGCAATTTTATTCTCTTGACTCTTTATGGCAGAACGAACTTGGTTATCGGCCTCACTTGCTTGGCGTACCTTTTCTTGTTCTAGAGTAACAACTGCCTCTGCAACCGCAATTTCATTTTCAGTTTTGCCAAGGGATGTTTGATTGGATTCTTCAATCATCATTTCAGT
>CADFQU010000066.1 GCA_902836505.1 Streptococcaceae bacterium | reverse complement strand
ACGAAATCGAATTCTAACGAATTACCGATTTCTGTCCCACTCTCTTTTACAATACTTTTTTCAATTTTTGATCGAAATCATGACGGCTCATCATGACCATATGATCACAATTGCTACAACGAATTTTGATATCTGCCCCTACTCGCCTAATTTCCCAACGATTGGCTTTTTTCCCTGTTGCTTTGATGATACAAGCATGGGGTTTTTTCATTTCTACAAAATCACCGACCTGATACATGGATTTTCCTTTCATCAACATAGAAGACGAAAAGCTAGCCTTTTTGATGCTAGCTTTTGGCCCTTAATTAGTCCGAACTGGTGTAATTAATTGAATGAAGCGTTCAGATTCCTCTGCTGGTACCAATGTAAAGGGACGAACTGCAGAGATGAAGCGAATGACGACTTTTTCACTTTCAATAGCTTTCAAAGCGTCAATCAAATAAGTTGGATTAAAGCTGATGTTCAAATCATCTCCCGAAACTGCTTCTGTATCAATTTCTTCATTCACACGCCCTACTTCAGGAGAATTTACATGAGCAGAAACAACTCCACTAGCGATTTCTAATTTAACAGTACCATTTTGAGTAGCGTTAGACAAAAGGCGAGCCCGTTCCATTGCTTGGCGAAGATGAGCAACTTTAAAGGTTACTTCCGAACTAAACTCTGTTGGAATCAAGCGATCCGTATCTGGATAGTTTCCTTCCAACAGGCGTGTATAGAAACTGATATTGTCACTTCTAAATAGAATCTGGTTATTGGCAAAGAAGACTTCAACCTGTTCAATCTCATCTGAAAAGACAGACGTTAATTCGCGTAAAGAACGACTTGGAATCACAACATCAAAGTTATCCCCATTTTTTTCAAGGGTAATATTTTTTTGACTCATTCGATGAGAATCCGTTGCCACCGTTTTTAATTCCTTGTGATCAGAAAGAACAAAATGAACTCCTGTCAAAATCGGACGACTTTCTTGAGTACTTGCTGCAAAAGCTGTCTCAGAAATGATTTTCTTCAAGGTTTGAATTGGGAGCGTTAGAGGGTTGCTAGCTGAAATTTCTTGAATGCGAGGATATTGTTCTGCATCTTTCCCTTTAAGGGTAATTTCTGATTTCCCACTAACTAATACAATTTGTTTTTGTTCGATTTCTTTCACATCCAAAACGACATCTGGTAGACTGGATACAACATTGATAAAGAAAGTTGCTTCTAAAAGAATAGCACCTGGTGTCGTTACTAGAAGGCCTGCATTTTCATCTTTAACAGAAATAAAGTATTCAATCGAAATTTGTCCATTTGATCCGATGAGAGTAATACCTTCAGAAGTTACATCGATCTTAATAGTGGATAAGATTGGAATTGCATTTTTTGAACTAATGGCTCTTTTTGTCGTATTTAAAGCTTGTAGGAAATAAGCCTTGTTAATAGAAAAATTGATCATGAGATCTCCTTTTATTATTTTAGTATTAGTAAGTTAATAGTAATAGTAGAGTGTGTGGAACATGTGGAAAACTCTTCTAAAGCCAGACAGGAATTGAAAAGTTCCTTGTTCAAAACATGTGGAAAAAGAAGCAAGTTTTTCTATGATTGTCCACATGAGATTACTTTAATTTTTTCTTGATGGTTTGAATCTCGAGTCTGAGATTGTCATCAATTTCGATCATCCCTTTGATTTTCTCATAAGCATGCATGACCGTTGTGTGGTCTTTTCCTCCAAATTCACGACCGATACGGGGAAGACTATTATCAGTCATTTCGCGGGCGAGGTACATCGCTACTTGTCGAGCTAGGACAATATTTTGAACCCGTCTAGTGCCTTTCATTTCATTGACACTGACATTGTAAAATTTTCCAACCTCAGTTTGAATCTTTTCAATAGGAATTACAGTGATTTGTAAAGTTTCATTCTTACGAGCTCGAATGGCTTCGGCTGCGACATCAATTGTAATATCTTTGATTTTTTTAACTCTTGCCACGAGAGAGATATCATTCAAAGCACCTTCTAAGTCTCGGACGTTTGAATCAAATTGACCTGCTAGGTATTCAAGGGTATCATCTGGGAAAGTAAAGTCTAGGTCTTCGATTTTATTTCTCAAAATAGCAATTCGAGTTTCAAAATCTGGTGGTGTAATATTTTGAGTCAAGCCCCACTTAAAGCGCGTGACTAGACGTTCTTCTAAGCTATCTAAATGATCAGGACTACGATCGCTGGTTAGGACAATCTGCTTATTATCCCCATAAAGAGCATTAAAGGTATTAAAGAACTCTTCTTGAGTTGTAACCTTTTTCCCTCCAAGAGATTGAATATCATCAATTAAGAGCAGATCCAAGTTTCGATAGGTTTTTTTAAAGGTATCCATATCATTGAGGCGAAGACGCTCTAAAAATTCATTGATAAAGGATTCTGCTGGGATGTATTTTACTCGAGCATTTGGGTAGTTTTCCATAATCTGATTCCCAATTGCGTTGAGCAAATGCGTTTTACCTAAACCTGGTCCTCCATAGATAAATAAAGGATTATAAGTGGTAGCAAGGTTTTCAGAAACTGCTAAAGCGGCAGCCAAAGCCCATTGATTTCCGTCTCCACTTACAAAATTATCAAAGGTGTATTTCTTTTTTAACCCTGTTTGGATAGGAGGCAAATCGATTATTGGAGTATGGCTAACTGCATAGTCTCTATTCGTTTCTGAAAGAGGGACAAACTCTTTTTCTTCTTCCTCTTCTTCAAGATTGAATTGATAGGAAATGGTTAATTCTACTGCATAAATTTCAAAACCAGCAGTCAGAATCACCTTTGTCATATTCTCTTCCCAGAATAATTTCTTTACTTCCGCATCTAAATAAATAATGGCTTCTTGTTGATCGACTTTGATGAGTCTTGAAGTAAGGACAAAATAGTCAAAAATTTCTTTTTTAAATGTCTTTTTACTTAATTCAATCACACGATTCCAGAAGGTTTCTTCTCTTGACACCTATCGTCCTCCTATTCATTTTTACTTGCTATGTTTTTCTTATTTTATCATAAAAGGAGGGAGTTTTCCACAACTTGTTCTGAGGGAATAAAAAAGAGTTTTTTCCACAATATGTGAATAGTTATCCCCAATGTGTGTAGAAGTTATCCACAAGTTGGGGATAAGATTGAATAAAGTAGGAATAGCAAGTAAAGAAGAGTTTTAAATAAGTGGATAAATCTGTTAATTGTTCTATAAAAAATAACAGCCTCATTTAAGACTGTTAATAATTCGTTGGTATTCATCAAGGTTGTTAAATGAAATATGAATACTTCCTTTTTCTTGTTTTGTCAGATGGATTTCTACTTCGGTTCCTAGAATCTTTTTTAGTCTATTTTCTTCCTGTGCTAAAAAGAGTTCTTTCTCTTTTTTACTTGGTGTTTTCTTTTTTTGACCAACCTTTTCTTCCAAACTACGAACGCTTAGTCCTTCTTTCAGAATTCGTTCCAGCCAATAGATTTGTAGATCTTCCTTTAAGGGAACTAAAATGCGGGCATGTCCTTGTGAAATTTTCTCGTTTTTGATAGCGTCTTTGACAGCTGGTGAGAGATGAAGTAAACGGACCATGTTGCTAATGTAAGGACGAGATTTTCCCATAAATTGTGCAATTTCTTCATGGGTTGCCCCTTTATCAATAAGATGTTGGTAGGATTCGGCCTCTTCAATTGGATTCAAATCTTCCCTTTGTAAATTTTCGATAATGGCTTGTTTGATCATGTCATCATCTGATAATTCTCTTATAATCGCAGGGATTTCTTTGAAACCAGCTATTTGAGCTGCTCGGTAACGTCTTTCTCCAGCAAGTAGTTCATAACCAACAATCGGAGATTTTCGAACAATAATGGGTTGGATTAATCCATTTTCTTTGATTGAGGCTGCGAGTTCTTCTAATTTCTCTTGTACAAAGGTTTGACGAGGTTGAAAAGGATTGGTTCGTATTTGCTTTACGTCAATAATATCAATTTTTTCCATGATGTATATAGCATAACACACCTTTACAATTTCGTAAAGGTGTGTTGACACTGTTGTAAATTTACTTAATTTCCAAGATTTTCTGTTGATTTTGTAAGTTCAATGGTTGCTGTTTTTTGCTTACCATCTCTATAGAAAATGACTTTGATTTCATCACCAATTTGATGAGAATAGAGGGCAGATTGTAAATCTGCAGTTGATTCAATGGTTGTATCATCGATTTTTGTAATGATATCTAATCGACGTAAATGTTTGGATGCCGGCATATCATTTTCAACTGAGCGAACAAGAACCCCACCTTTGAGTTTGCTTGGAATGTCTAATTGGCTAAGATCAGAAGAGGATAGACTAGCCAGGTCCATCATGGTAATCCCAAGTGCTGGACGGATGACTTTCCCATCTTTTTCTAAATGTTCAATAATATTTTGCACATCATTTACAGGAATAGCAAATCCCATTCCTTCAACCGCAGTTTGCCCATTTGAAGAGATTTTACTTGAGGTAATTCCGATGACTTGTCCCTGAATATTGATAAGGGGACCACCAGAATTCCCTGGGTTGATTGCAGCATCTGTTTGCAAAGCTTTTGTAGACACATTTTGACCGTCTTCTGATTTGAGCTTCACAGTACGTCCGAGACTAGAAACAATCCCTTGGGTAACGGAATTGGCAAATTTTGTCCCTAAAGGACTACCGATAGCGATTGCGGTCTCGCCGACGGTCAATTTAGAGGAATCCCCAAATTCAGCCACGGTCGTAACGTTATCTGAACTGATTTTGACAACCGCAATATCTGAGAAGGTATCTGATCCAACAACTTCTCCGGAAACTTTGTTTCCATCTGCAAAAAGAATGTCGGCTTGTGTTGCTCCCATCAATACGTGAGCATTGGTTACTACATAAGCATCCTTACCATCTTTTTTATAGATGACACCTGAACCTTCACTAGCTACTTCTGGATCAGAATCTGTTTCTCCATTTATGAAGCCTTTTTCAGAGGTTTCAGCGTAGGTAATAACAGAAACAACTGCATTTTTAACCTTATCAACAGCTTCACTAGTTGATGTTGTATTCTTATAAGCGCGATTGACTTTGGTAGACTTTATTTCTTGGCTAGAATTTGCAGAATTCCCTTTGGTAAACTGGAAAGAGGTTAAGGTTCCTAAGATTCCTCCAGTAAAACCAATGACAAGAACAAGTAAAAGTTGCAAAGCTTTTTTTAGAAAATTTGATGATTGTTTCATAGTTTTCTCCTATTTATTCCAATTATGGAAAATTATAGATCTAGTTTCTTAATTATAACTTAAAATAGAAATTTTTTCCACAACTTGTGGAAAACTGTGTATAAGTGTGAAAAACGTGAGTATAGAGCTATTTTTTGAAAGATAAATTCAGGCCTATTTGTTGAAGACTTGTGTATAAGTTCATTTGTGTTAGAATATGAATATGAAAATTAAGATTGTAACAGTTGGAAAATTAAAAGAAAAGTATTTAAAAGATGGAATTGCTGAATATACTAAACGCTTGGGTCGGTTTACGAAGGTAGAAATGGTAGAATTGCCGGATGAGAAAACTCCAGATCGGGCCAGTGACTTAGAAAATCAGCAAATCCTGGAAAAAGAAGGAAATCGCATTTTAGCAAAAGTTGGCGATCGTGAGTATGTGATTGCTTTAGCGATTGAAGGACAACAATTTCCATCTGAGAAGTTTAGTCAAACCTTAGAAGAGGTAACAGTAAGAGGATATTCTGAAATTACTTTTGTGATTGGAGGGAGCCTAGGCTTGTCTCCAGCTGTAAAAAAACGAGCGAATTTACTCATGAGTTTTGGAAAATTAACCCTTCCCCATCAATTGATGAAGCTTGTTTTGATAGAACAAATTTATCGGGCATTTATGATTCAACAGGGAAGTCCTTACCATAAATACATTGCAAGTTACAGGTTGTTTCAGAGCTACTTTTTTTAAATTAAAGCCAATGGATAATTTATTTAAT
>CADFQU010000065.1 GCA_902836505.1 Streptococcaceae bacterium | reverse complement strand
CTATCCATTCGCTATCGATCCAATGCCAAACCTTTACTTCACACGAGATCCATTTGCTACAATTGGTAACGCAGTATCACTCAACCACATGTATGCAGATACACGTAACCGCGAAACTTTGTATGGTAAATATATCTTCAAATACCATCCAGTTTATGGTGGAAATGTTGAGCTTGTTTACAATCGTGAAGAAGATACTCGTATCGAAGGTGGAGATGAGTTGGTACTTTCTAAAGATGTATTGGCAGTTGGTATCTCACAACGTACTGATGCTGCATCAATCGAAAAATTGTTGGTAAACATCTTCAAGAAGAACGTTGGCTTCAAGAAAGTATTGGCCTTCGAATTTGCTAACAACCGTAAATTCATGCACTTGGATACAGTCTTCACAATGGTAGACTACGATAAATTTACTATTCACCCAGAAATCCAAGGCAATCTTCGCGTCTTCACAGTAACTTATGAAAACGAACAATTGAAGATCGTTGAAGAAAAAGGTGATTTGGCAGAACTTCTTGCTGAAAACCTTGGTGTTGAAAAAGTTACTTTGATTCCATGTGGAGATGGCAACATCGTTGCTGCTGCGCGTGAACAATGGAACGACGGATCAAATACTCTTACAATCGCACCTGGTGTGGTAGTCGTATACGACCGTAACACTGTTACTAACAAGAAATTAGAAGAATACGGACTTCGTTTGATTAAGATCCGCGGAAGTGAATTGGTTCGCGGTCGTGGTGGACCTCGTTGTATGTCAATGCCATTCGAACGTGAAGAAATCTAATCATCCTTCTACAGGTTAGACGGGCTCAGTGTCTAAACTGAGCCCTCTAAACTGAATGACAGGATCTTATCATGCATAATTAAAGGAGATAATTAATGACAACTTCAGTATTCCAAGGACGTAGCTTTTTAGCAGAAAAAGACTTTACACGTGCAGAGTTAGAATACCTTATCGGACTTTCAGCTCACTTGAAAGACCTTAAAAAACGCAACATCCAACACCACTACCTAGCTGGTAAAAACATTGCGCTTTTGTTTGAAAAAACTTCAACTCGTACTCGTGCAGCCTTCACTACTGCAGCTATCGACCTAGGTGCTCACCCAGAATACCTTGGTGCAAACGACATCCAACTTGGTAAAAAAGAATCTACAGAAGATACTGCAAAAGTTCTTGGACGTATGTTTGACGGTATTGAATTCCGTGGTTTCAGCCAACGCATGGTTGAAGAATTGGCTGAATTCTCAGGAGTTCCAGTATGGAATGGTTTGACTGACGAATGGCACCCAACTCAAATGCTTGCTGACTACTTGACTGTTCAAGAAAACTTTGGACGTCTTGAAGGTTTGACACTTGTGTACTGTGGTGACGGACGTAACAACGTTGCTAACAGCCTTCTTGTAACAGGTGCTATCCTTGGTGTGAACGTACACATCTTCTCACCAAAAGAACTCTTCCCAGAACAAGAAATTGTTGAATTGGCAGAAGGATTCGCGAAAGAAAGTGGCGCTCATATCTTGATCACTGAAGATGCTGACGAAGCAGTGAAAGGTGCAGATGTACTTTACACTGACGTTTGGGTATCTATGGGTGAAGAAGACAAATTTGCAGAACGTGTTGCCCTTTTGAAACCTTACCAAGTAAACATGGAATTGGTTAAGAAAGCTGATAACGAAGACTTGATCTTCTTGCACTGCTTGCCAGCTTTCCACGACACAAACACTGTTTATGGTAAAGATGTTGCTGAAAAATTCGGCGTAGAAGAAATGGAAGTTACTGACGAAGTGTTCCGTAGCAAATATGCTCGTCACTTTGACCAAGCTGAAAACCGTATGCACACAATCAAAGCGGTTATGGCAGCTACTCTTGGTAACTTGTACATTCCAAAAGTTTAAGACTTTATAACCGTATACCAACAGCTATAGGGGCTGGACTGCTAGCTTTAGTCCTGCCCCTATTTTTTATAGAAAGGGAAAAACTATGTCAAGAAAAATCGTCGTTGCTTTGGGAGGAAATGCCATTCTCTCATCTGATCCTTCTGCAAAAGCTCAACAAGAAGCACTTGTAGAAACAGCAAAACACTTAGTAAAATTGATTAAAAATGGAGATGACTTGATCGTCACTCACGGAAATGGTCCTCAAGTAGGAAACCTCTTGCTCCAACACTTGGCTGCAGATTCTGAAAAGAACCCAGCTTTCCCATTGGATTCATTGGTTGCAATGACTGAAGGAAGTATTGGCTTCTGGCTTCAAAACGCTCTTCAAAATGCTCTTCTTGAAGAAGGAATTGAAAAAGATGTGGCTTCAGTTGTGACACAAGTCGTTGTTGATAAAAATGACCCAGCTTTCGTTAACTTGAGCAAACCAATCGGCCCATTCTACTCAGAAGAAGAAGCAAAAGCAGAAGCTGAAAAATCAGGTGCAACTTTCAAAGAAGATGCTGGTCGTGGCTGGCGTAAAGTTGTTGCTTCACCAAAACCAGTGGATATCAAAGAAATCAATACTATCCGTACCTTGTTCAATGCAGGCCAAGTAGTGGTTGCAGCCGGTGGTGGCGGTATTCCAGTTGTGAAAGAAGCCGATGGCAGCTTGACTGGTGTTGAAGCTGTTATCGATAAAGACTTTGCATCCCAACGTTTGGCTGAATTGGTAGAAGCAGACCTCTTCATCGTTTTGACTGGTGTAGACTATGTCTTTGTGAACTACAACAAACCAGACCAAGAAAAATTAGAACATGTGAATGTCGCTCAATTGGAAGAGTACATCAAACAAGATCAATTTGCACCAGGAAGTATGCTTCCTAAAGTAGAAGCTGCGATCGCCTTTGTAAATGGTCGTCCAGAAGGAAAAGCAGTCATCACTTCACTTGAAAACCTTGGCGCTTTGATTGAGTCTGAAAGTGGAACAATTATCGTTAAAGACTAATTCATGCACATGAGGAGGGGAGTAGCTCTTATTTTTACAGGATTTTGTACAAAGATTCTCCCCTTGTTTTTTCTAAAAAAGTTTAGGAAAAACTAGTTTTTTAATCTTAAATATGATAAAATAAACATATAGGTAAGCGCTTTCTAAAAGATAAACCTTTTGAAAGAGTCACTCAAACTTTGTTGCGTTAGGAGGATAAACAAATGAGTGAAAAAGCGAAAAAAGGGTTTAAGATGCCTTCATCTTATACCGTATTGTTAATCATCATTGCGTTTATGGCAGTGATGACTTGGATTATCCCAGCAGGGGCTTTTGTCGATGGTGTGTATAAATCACAACCTCAAAACCCTCAAGGTATCTGGGATGTCTTGATGGCACCGATTCGTGCTATGCTAGGAACTACTCCTGAAGAAGGATCTTTGATTCAAGGAACTAGTGCAGCGATCGACGTAGCCTTCTTCATCTTGATGGTTGGTGGTTTCCTTGGTGTAGTTAATGAAACTGGTATGCTAGACACTGGTATTGCTTCCATCGTGAAGAAATACAAGGGTCGCGAAAAAATGTTGATTTTGGTTCTTATGCCTTTGTTTGCCCTTGGTGGTACAACTTATGGTATGGGTGAAGAAACCATGGCCTTCTATCCTCTCCTTGTGCCAGTTATGATGGCCGTTGGATTTGATAGCTTGACTGGGGTAGCCATTATCTTGCTTGGTTCACAGATTGGATGTTTGGCATCTACCTTGAACCCATTCGCGACAGGTATCGCATCTTCAACTGCAGGTGTTAGTCTTGGGGAAGGTATCATCCTTCGTTTGATCTTCTGGGTTGTCTTGACTGGTCTTAGCACTTGGTTTGTATACAAGTATGCAGATAAGATCCAAAAAGATCCAACCAAATCTCTCACCTATGCAACTCGTGAAGAAGATATGAAATTCTTCAATGTTGGTGAAGATGATGACAATGTTAACTCAACACTTACTAAGAAACAAAAACAAGTCTTTGTACTCTTTGTATTGACCTTTGTTTTGATGGTCTTGAGTTTCATCCCATGGAGTGGTTTAGGTATCAAGTTCTTTGATAACTTTAATTCTTGGTTAACAGGTCTTCCAGTAGTTGGTCAAATCATTGGTTCATCAACTGCAGCTCTTGGTACTTGGTACTTCCCTGAAGGAGCAATGCTCTTCGCCTTTATGGGTATTCTCATCGGTATTGTTTACGGCCTTAAAGAAGAACAAATTATTTCTTCATTTATGGCTGGTGCAGCTGACCTCTTGAGCGTTGCCCTCATCGTAGCGATTGCTCGTGGTATCCAAGTTATCATGAACAACGGTATGATTACAGATACTATCCTTAACTGGGGTAAACAAGGCCTCAGCGGTCTATCTTCTCAAGTCTTCATCGTCTTGACTTATATCTTCTACTTGCCAATGTCATTCTTGATTCCATCTTCATCTGGTCTTGCCAGCGCGACAATGGGTATCATGGCTCCATTGGGAGAATTCGTAAATGTACGTCCTAGCTTGATTATCACTGCCTACCAATCTGCATCTGGTGTCTTGAACTTAATTGCACCAACTTCTGGTATCGTTATGGGAGCTCTTGCTCTTGGACGTATCAACATTGCAACTTGGTGGAAATTCATGGCGAAACTTGTAGTTGCTGTTATTGTAATTACCATTGCCCTCCTTCTTCTCGGAACATTTGTTCCAGCCCTATAAGAAGTGAATGAGGTGATTCCATGAAAATTGAGATTACAAATCAAGTCAAAGATGACTTTCTAGCTTCATTAAAGACTTTGATTTCTTATCCTTCGGTTTTAAACGAAGGCGAAAATGGAACACCGTTTGGACAAGCTATCCAAGATGTCCTTGAGAAAACGTTAGAAATTGCTCAAGAAATGGGCTTTCAAACTTATCTAGATCCTGAAGGATACTATGGATATGCAGAGATCGGTCAGGGGGAAGAACTCCTGGCCGTTCTTTGTCACTTGGATGTTGTTCCAGCCGGTGATTTAGAAGATTGGCAAACGCCACCTTTTGAGGCGACTTTGAAAGATGGATGGTTGATTGGACGTGGGGTACAAGATGACAAGGGGCCATCCCTTGCGGCCCTTTACGCAGTTAAGAGTCTTCTCGACCAAGGAGTTGCATTTACCAAGCGGATCCGCTTTATCTTTGGTACAGACGAGGAAACACTCTGGCGCTGTATGAATCGCTACAATCAGATAGAAGAAAAAGCAGATCTTGGCTTTGCTCCGGATTCCTCTTTCCCATTAACTTATGCTGAAAAAGGCTTGCTTCAAGTGAAGCTCCATGGACCAGGCTGGGAGGATCTTCCCTTGCAAGCTGGTCGTGCCCTCAATGTGGTTCCAGATAAGGCGACTTATAAGGGGCAACGCTTAGAGGAACTCTTACCTGTGATCGAGCAAAGTGGTGTGAACTATACAGAAGAAGCAGGAGCAGTGACCGTTCTTGGTCTTTCTAAACATTCGAAAGATGCGGCTGAAGGTGTCAATGCCATTGTCGGCTTAGCGGAAAGTCTTTCCATAATCCAGCCTCACCCAGCTCTACTCTTTATAGCAGATGCCGTTGGAGAAGATGCGACAGGGGCTGCTCTCTTTGGTGAAATCAAAGATGAACCAAGTGGTGCGCTTTCCTTCAATATTGCGACCCTTTTCATCGATGAAGAACGATCTGAAATCGGGATTGATATTCGGATCCCTGTCTTAGCGGACAAGGATGCTTTAGTAGAGCGATTAACTGAGGTTGCGGCTAGTTATCAACTTCAGTATGAAGAGTTTGATTATTTAGCTCCACTTTACGTGCCATTAGATAGCCCATTGGTAAGTACTCTGATGAAGGTCTACCAAGAAGAAACAGGGGATCAAACCCCAGCTATGTCTTCAGGAGGAGCAACCTTTGCTCGAACTATGGAGAATTGTGTGGCTTATGGGGCACTTTTCCCAGGTGCAGAACAGACAGAGCACCAGGCTAATGAACGAGCGAAACTGGAAGATTTATATCGTGCATTGGAAATCTATGCAGAGACT
>CADFQU010000064.1 GCA_902836505.1 Streptococcaceae bacterium | reverse complement strand
TGATGAAATCAGCGTAGTAGAGCCCACTCAACCACTGCGTCTTGCTCAACAATCCCAAAATAATTGAGAGGCTAGGACTTTTGTCCCAGCCTCTTCTATAAAATTATACACACAACTGTGGCTAGCTAGCACTTGTGCGACTCTAAAAAGCACCGAAGCCACCGCCACCACCGCCACCAGAGAAGCCACCACCAGAACTACCGCTTGAAGATACTGTAAAATGACTAGCAGTTGTCGCGGTCGTTCCATAAGTAGATAAGAGATGGCTGGAATGGATCAGATTACTACGAAATGGAGTGTAGACATAGGCATCCATACTTGGGTTATCCAAGTGGATTTGACGAAGCTTCATCACTTTACTTACTTGATCTGCAAAACCAAATAGAGTAGCATAGACTAATAAGCGATTCCATAAAACCAGCGATTGAACTTCTGCTTCTTCCAAATGAGCGATATCCCGCAACATATTACGGAAGCTATCCCAGTAATAGCGCTGTTCTGCACCGAGGTCCGTTGGGACTCCATCCCGTCGATAGAGGGTGAACTTCCCTTGGAAGGATGCTGGAAGAATCCACATCACCAACACATAGATCACACAAAAGATAGAGAGCCAATTCAAGATGAAATAAGCAATTAGACCGGCTACCAAAGCAATGCTCCATGCTGCCCATCCAAAGAAGAGGCACATACGGCCTGCACGTTCCTCCCCTGCCTCTAAAGGACTGTAGTAAGGAGAAAGGGCAAAGGTTTGGATCTTTTGTTGAACTGCCTGAGCGACACGAGAAATCGCTGCATCAATCCGATCTTGCGCTTGTTTTCCACGCTTGCGAATAGCATCTTGATCTTTTTCAGAGGCATATTTATAGAGAGAATCCGAAATTTCATAATCTGAAAACAAGTCATCTGTTCTACAATATTTTTGAGAACCGAAAGCTAGTCTAAGAAATTCGCGCTCAAATTCATCCAATGTATCTTCATTTTGAATGGTTAAAACTGTATGAGTGTCGTATTGCTCACAGATGATATTTTTTCGATCAATCAAATCAAGTAAGGTTGCTTGCACCAACTGATCAAATTTAAAGACGCCCCGAGCGTGTTTTTTGGTTGGAGAAATCTCATCTAGCTCTGTAGAGTATACAATCGAGGCCATTAGTAGAGGCGCAACGTCATTTGGAATCTCATACAAGCGGCTATTTTTTGGGAAAACTCTGGTAGAAGTCACAGATTGTATGAATCGATGACGATAATAAATAGCAAGAAGAAGGAAGAACAGAATAAGGATTGGGAGTAGGACCTTCATAAATAGGCGAATCCAGGTCCGTTTTTGAACAATTCCTGCTTCCGTCCGATGATAGTTGGACTCCTCCATCAAACCTGTATCGCGATAGGATTCCCCAAAGGAAGCTATATCCGATTTCCGCCAGTAAGCATAAATCTCAACACCTTCTTTTCGTTTCAGATTCTCTAGAGTAGCCTTATAGTTTGCTTCTTCTTTCTGAACAGTTGCCTCAGCCCCCATATAAGCCGTATGGATATTCAGTTCCGATTTTGAGGCAGCTGTGGCAAATTTCGGGATAACCTGTAACTCTACTTTTTTGACCTCTTGATCCCCATCACTGATTGGTTTCCAGTTCAATAATAGGATATCTTGGTGAACATAGAGCAAGTTTTTTAAGCGCCAGGTAACCTTTATCTTGACAGTATCCCCTGCACTTCCACCGTTATAAATCTTTACCTGATAACCATCGCCTAAATTATGAACTTCTGGTTCTTGCGACAAGGTTCTACCTTCCACTTCCACCAAAGGAGGAATTACTATTTCAAAACCTTGAGGCATTTTACCAGCACTTCCTAAGGTGACATATTGACCATTATAGGAAGTTGTAAAATGATAGACCAATTCTTCCTCATAGGTAGCATCATCCCAAGTTTCCAAGGTAAGAGTCCCCCGATAAGACTGAACCTCATAGGAAGGACCATCCGCTTTTACAAAACCTGTTATAAATAGACAGGCCATCACTGCCAATAGAACATACAGAATTTTTTTCATTTCCCCTATACTCCTTTGGTTTATTATAGCATTTTTTCATGAAAAGGTTATCAGGTTTGAAAAGTAGACCAATTTCCTGTACAATAAGATTATACTATTTATAAAGGAAGAGGAGACTACATGAAAAAAACAATTTATGCTCTCTTTACCGGACTACTTTTGTGTCTGGGAATGAGCCATATTGTCAAAGCAGATGAGTATCTCCGGATTGGAATGGAGGCTGCGTATGCTCCTTTCAACTGGACTCAAGAAGATGATTCAAATGGAGCCGTAAAGATTGATGGCACCAACCAATATGCCAACGGGTACGATGTTCAAATCGCCAAAAAAGTTGCTGAGGGACTAGGTAAAAAACCTCTGATCGTAAAAACATCTTGGAACGGACTAATTCCAGCCCTCACTTCTGGGAAAATCGATATGATCATCGCCGGGATGAGTCCTACTGCTGAGCGCAAAAAAGAGGTTGCCTTTTCTAATAGCTACTATACTAGTGAGCCAGTCATGCTAGTTCGCAAAGATGGAAACTATGCGAATGCCACTAGTTTAGATGACTTTAAGGATGCCAAGGTCACCTCTCAACAAGGGGTCTACCTCTACTCGCTCATCTCCCAACTCAAGGGTGCAAAACAAGAAACTGCAATGGGAGACTTTGCTCAAATGCGCCAAGCTTTAGAATCTGGTGTTATTGATGCCTATGTTTCTGAGCGTCCAGAAGCCTTGACAGCTGAGTCCGCTAATTCAAAATTTAAGATGATCCAATTCAAAAAAGGATTTGAAGTTGGGGAAGAAGATGCGACCATCG
The DNA here is from genome assembly GCA_902836505.1 of Streptococcaceae bacterium. Taxonomy (GTDB): domain Bacteria; phylum Bacillota; class Bacilli; order Lactobacillales; family Streptococcaceae; genus Streptococcus. The sequence continues at coordinate 3,157 of CADFQU010000064.1, read as the reverse complement.
CTATCGGGATGAAGAAGGGTGACGCTAGACTTGACCAAGTCAATGCGGCACTAGCGAAAATTTCATCTGAAGACCAAGTCAAACTCATGGATGATATGATCAAGAAGCAACCAGCTTCCAGCGATGCTAGCGATGATGAGCAGACTTTCTTCAGCCAAATGATGAAGATTTTGAAAGATAATGGCCCACAGTTCTTACGTGGAACTGGTATGACCCTCCTCATCTCCATGACAGGGACCATTGCTGGTTTGATTATCGGTTTGTTGATCGGTGTCTTCCGGACTGCGCCTATGTCTAAAAACAAGGCTCTCGCTGCCTTGCAAACATTCTTTGGTTGGTTCCTCAATGTCTACATTGAAATCTTCCGCGGAACTCCGATGATCGTTCAATCCATGGTTATTTTCTACGGTTCAGCCCAAGCCTTCAACATTTCCTTGGATCGTACCTGGGCCGCCATCTTTATTGTTTCGATCAATACAGGGGCTTATATGAGCGAGATTGTTCGTGGAGGAATCTTAGCAGTGGATACTGGTCAGTTTGAAGCAGCGACTGCTCTAGGAATGACCCATGGACAAACCATGCGCAAGGTCGTCCTTCCTCAAGTTATTCGCAATATCTTGCCAGCGACAGGGAATGAATTTGTCATTAACATCAAGGATACATCTGTCTTGAATGTTATCTCCGTGGTCGAACTTTACTTTACAGGAAATACGGTCGCAACTCAAAACTACCAATACTTCCCAACCTTTACTATTATTGCGGTTATTTACTTTATCCTGACTTTTACTATCACCCGTATCCTTCGTTACATCGAACGTCGCTTAGATTCTGATACCTATACAACAGGTGCCAATCAAATGCAAGTCAAAGAGGTGAAATAATGGCAGAAAAAATACTTGAAATCAAACACTTAAAAAAATCCTACGGTCAAAACGAAGTTTTGAAGGACATCTCTCTTTCTGTTGAAAAGGGCGAAGTAATCTCTATCATTGGGAGCTCTGGTAGCGGGAAATCTACCTTCCTTCGCTCCATCAATCTCTTAGAGACACCGACTGATGGAGAAATCCTCTACCGGGGGCAAAACGTTCTTGATCCTGACTATGATCTCACCCACTATCGGGAAAAATTGGGCATGGTGTTCCAAAGCTTCAACCTATTTGAAAACTTAAATGTCTTAGAAAACACCATTGTCGCTCAGACAACTGTCCTAAAACGGGACAGAGAAACGGCTGAGAAGATTGCTAAAGCGAATTTAGAGAAAGTTGGTATGGGAGAACCTTATTGGGCTGCTCGTCCAAAACAACTTTCAGGAGGACAAAAACAACGGGTCGCTATCGCTCGTGCTCTCTCTATGGATCCTGATGCCATTTTGTTCGATGAACCAACCTCTGCTCTGGACCCTGAAATGGTCGGAGAAGTTCTTAAAATTATGCAAGACTTAGCCAAAGAAGGCTTAACCATGATCGTGGTAACACACGAAATGGAATTTGCACGAGACGTCTCAAGTCGTGTGATCTTTATGGACAAGGGGGTCATCGCTGAACAAGGTAATCCGAAAGAAATCTTTACCAATCCAAAAGAAGAACGGACCAAAGAATTCTTACAACGTTTCTTAAACTAAAACAAACTCCCTCACTGGAAGTCCTTCCGATGAGGGAGTTTTTAAATACCATCAATTGAAAGTATGATTCCACACATAAACTTGTTAAAATCCTTTGATAGATATGAAGAAAGCTAGTGATACTTTCCTACGATATCCTGATTTATACTATATAAAAAGAAGGGAAGCTTTTTCCCTTCTTTTTTATAACTCATTTTAATTTTCGAATTTTTGATGATTCTTATCATAAAAATCTATTAAGCCAAGCGCAGTTTCAAACGAGATGTTCTTCACTTTTGCACGACCTTGCGCAAGTGCAATGATAGACATTTCACGGGCGTTCGTTTCTTTACTAATACGATAGCCAGTGATTTTTTTATCACGTACCCAACCAACAACTGATTCCACTTTTTCGAAGTTCGATTTAGCCATGATTCTTCTCCTATATTATTATTTCCAATACTAATATAAAATTTTTTGCATATTTTGTCAACCATAATAGCTGAAAATACGAACAATTTTAAAAAAGTCAGATATTTTGTTATTTAGCTTTTAAAGCTGAGAGGATTTGGGTACGAATATTCTCTACACCATCCGGATTTGCTGGTAAGAAGAGGGTATTGGTGCCTTGTTTTTCTGCAAAGTTATTCAAAGTATCCAAATATTGGTTGGTCAAAAGAATCGACATAATCTGTTCTTCTGTCAAATTCACATTGGTGTCTTTCAATTCCTTGATAGAATCTGCCAAACCATCTACAATAGCCTTCCGTTGTTCTGCAATCCCGACCCCGTGAAGGCGATCTTTTTCAGCTTCCGCTTCGGCTGCAGTAACAATTTTAATCTTATCCGCTTCAGCCAATTCTTGGGCAGCCACACGTTTCCGTTGAGCAGCGTTGATCTCATTCATTGACTGCTTGACTTCAGCATCTGGTTCAACCTTGGTAATCAAGGTTTTTACAATGATATACCCGTAGGTTGACATTTCTTCAGCTACTTGTTTTTGAACCTCAAGGGCGATTTCATCCTTTTTCTCAAACAATTCATCCAAGGTCAACTTTGGAACAGATGAGCGCAAGGCATCTTCGATGTAAGATTTGATCTGAGCTTCTGGGCGCATCAATTTGTAGTAAGCATCCGTTACATTGTTTTCATTTACACGGTATTGTGTTGCGACATTCATGGTAACGAATACGTTATCTTGTGTCTTAGTTTCGACTACAATCTCGCTTTGTAAGAGACGCAATTGCACACGCGCAGCAATTTTATCGATACCAAATGGTGCACGGACATGAATCCCACTATTGCTGATCTTTTGATAGCGTCCAAAACGCTCAATAATTGCAACAGATTGTTGTTTCACCACATAGAGTGAGCTAATGAATACAGTAGCTCCAACTACTAGAATAGCCAATAGAAAAATCCAAATCATTTCCTGATTCTCCTTTTTATTTTATTACTTTTTTAAGTGACTCTTTGTTAAAGAAACCATCATACCAACATGTTATAGAGGGTTTCATTTCCATTTAGGTTATTGAAAGAAGGGTCAAATAGTTCAAT
>CADFQU010000063.1 GCA_902836505.1 Streptococcaceae bacterium | reverse complement strand
TTCGTGGTATAATAGGCCTATGGAAAAAAAGAATAAATTACTACTCATCGACGGGTCCTCCGTCGCTTTTCGTGCCTTTTTTGCACTTTATAATCAAATCGATCGCTTCAAAAATGCCAATGGGTTGCATACCAATGCGGTCTATGGCTTTAACCTCATGTTGAGTCATCTCTTGGAGCGCATCCAACCGACCCATGTCCTCGTTGCTTTCGATGCAGGAAAGACGACCTTTCGGACGGAGCTGTATGCCGACTACAAGGGCGGGCGGGCAAAGACACCAGATGAATTCCGCGAGCAGTTCCCTTTCATTCGCGAGCAATTGGACCATCTGGGAATCCGCCATTATGAGCTGGCCCAGTATGAAGCGGATGACATTATTGGAACGCTCGATAAGATGGCAGAAGCTACCTCGGTGCCCTTTGAGGTCACTATTGTCTCTGGGGACAAGGACTTGATCCAGCTAACGGATGACAATACGGTGGTTGAAATCTCCAAAAAAGGGGTGGCAGAGTTTGAAGAATTCACTCCAGCCTATCTGAAAGAAAAGATGGGACTGACACCGGAGCAGTTTATCGACCTCAAGGCCTTGATGGGAGATAAGTCGGATAATATCCCAGGTGTTACCAAGATTGGAGAAAAGACTGGGATTAAACTACTCCTAGAGTACGGCTCTCTCGATGGCATTTACGAGCATATTGACGAGATGAAGGCTTCCAAAATGAAGGAGAATCTCATCAACGATAAGGAGCAAGCCTACCTGTCCAAGACCCTTGCGACCATCGATACCAATGCGCCCATTGAAATTGGCTTGGACGATATCACCTATACGGGCCCTCATCTAGAAAATCTCGCCAAGTTTTATGAGGAGATGGGCTTTAAGCAACTTCGCCAAGCCTTGGATTTAAGTGGAGAAGCAACAACTCCTGTAGCCCTTGACTACACAGAAGTCGAGCAGGTAACCTCAGATATGCTCACGGATGATAGTTTCTTCCATTTTGAGATGTTTGGGGACAATTACCATACAGAGCCCATCATCGGTTTTGCATGGGGGACAAAAGGTCAGATCTACGCTAGCACAGACAGTAGTCTTTTACAAACACCAATTTTTAAAGAATTTCTTGAAAAAACGCCCCTCAAGGTTTATGACTTCAAGCGGGCCAAGGTCTTGCTCAGCCACTTAGGTATTACCTTGCAAAATCCCGCGTTTGACAGTCGATTGGCCAAGTATCTCTTGTCGACCGTAGAGGACAATGAAATTTCCACCATTGCGAGTCTCTATAGTCAGATTGCGTTGCCGCTGGACGAAGTTGTTTATGGCAAGGGAGTCAAAAAAGCTATTCCAGAAAAGGCGGTCCTATTAGAGCATTTGGCACGAAAAGTCGCTGTTTTACTAGACACTGAAGAGCCTATGACGGAGCAACTAAAAGCTCACGACCAACTAGATCTGCTCTATGATATGGAGCAACCACTAGCAGCTGTTTTGGCCAAGATGGAAATCGCAGGGATTAAAGTAGAGCGCCAGACCCTCCAAGATATGCAGGTGGAAAACGAGGTAGTTTTGGAGCGCTTGACCCAAGAAATCTACGAGCTTGCTGGAGAAGAATTTAACATCAATTCTCCAAAACAATTGGGGGTCATCCTCTTTGAAAAATTGGAACTTCCTCTCGAATATACCAAAAAGACAAAAACCGGCTATTCCACAGCTGTTGATGTCTTGGAACGTCTGGCTCCAATCGCTCCGATCGTGTCTAAGATTCTTGAATACCGCCAAATTGCCAAGATTCAATCGACCTATGTCATTGGTCTTCAAGATTGGATTTTGGAAGATGGGAAGATCCATACCCGCTATGTGCAAGATTTGACGCAGACGGGCCGTTTGTCCAGCGTGGATCCCAACCTGCAAAACATTCCTGTCCGTTTGGAGCAAGGTCGCCTTATTCGAAAGGCCTTTGTCCCAGAAGAGGAAAACAGTGTCTTGCTCAGTTCGGACTATTCACAGATCGAATTGCGCGTCTTGGCCCATATTTCGGGAGATGAGCATTTGATTGATGCCTTTCAGCATGGGGCAGATATCCATACATCGACTGCTATGCGGGTCTTCAATATTGAAAAACCAGAAGATGTGACGCCGAATGACCGTCGCAATGCAAAAGCAGTAAACTTCGGTGTGGTTTATGGGATTTCCGACTTTGGACTGTCTAACAACCTAGGGATCAGCCGAAAAGAAGCTAAGGCCTACATTGAGACTTACTTCGAACGCTACCCTGGCATCAAGGACTATATGGAGAGAGTGGTGCGGGAAGCGCGTGATAAAGGCTATGTAGAAACTCTCTTCAAGCGCCGTCGGGAGATTCCAGATATCAATTCTCGCAACTTCAATGTTCGAGGCTTTGCGGAGCGGACGGCTATCAACTCACCAATCCAAGGATCGGCAGCCGATATCTTGAAAATTGCTATGATCCACTTGGACCAAGCGCTAGAAGCAGGAGCATACAAGACCAAGATGCTTCTTCAGGTCCACGACGAAATTGTTCTGCAAGTACCAAGTGATGAACTGGCAGCGATCAAAGAACTCGTCAAAGAGACCATGGAATCCGCTATCAATCTTGCAGTTCCACTAGAAGCTGATGAGAATGAAGGCAAAACATGGTATGAAGCCAAATAAGATTGAGTTTGTTCAAAACAGAAAGCGGTAGAGACTTTTCAGTTTCCTACCGCTTTTAACGACAAACACTTGCAATGCCCTTCGTATTATTATACTATTTAAAGAAAGGAAACGCATACAAAAGGAGATTCATATGGCTTATTCTTTTCGCAATCCTAGTGATGGCGTTATCAAACATTACCTAGAAACTAGCAAGATCATCGCCGTAGTCGGACTATCTGACCGTGAGGATACGACCAGCCATCGTGTTAGCAAGGAGATGCAAGAGCGGGGCTATCGGATTATTCCCGTCAATCCTCGTGCGGCAGGAGGCCAGATCCTTGGAGAAACGGTGTATGCTAGCTTGCAGGAAATTCCTTTCCCAGTAGATATTGTAGATATATACCGTCGCAGTGAATTTTTACCAGATGTTGCGCGTGATTTTATTGAGACGGATGCGAAGATCTTCTGGGCCCAATTGGAGCTGGAAAATCAAGAAGCAGAAGACATTCTTCGTGGAGCTGGACGAGAAGATATCGTCATGAACCGCTGTATCAAACGCGAGCATACTCGTTTGGTCTTGGGAGAAGAATAGTCTTTGATCCATCACAGAACCTCGTATGTTTCATCCAGTGATGAAGATGACACTAGGGTTAAAATAAATAAGGAGTGATTTCCTTATAGAGAATAAAGAACCCACCTAGTGCTTTGGAGAATGGCTCCAATCGAAGGTGGGTTCTCTTGTTTTCTTTGTTAATCGAGTGGGTTAGACTTAGGTAGATCCGGCGCCTTTTGCTGAAAGCGACTGCCCGCCTGCATCCGTTTTTGAAGGAGGGTATGGTAAAAGACGATTTGGCAACTGGTTGCATAAGGTTTGACATAGAAATTAGCAATTCCTAAAGTGAAAAATGATAGAAGTTGCCAACCGATCAGACTCAAATCAAGAACAAAGCGGTGGCTCTTAAAACCTTTCATCTCTTCCTTACTTTGACGGAGGATAGACATGGGACCGTCATAGGTTCCTGTCATCAGTCGACTATACAGGATCAACTCGACCAAACTATACTGATAATAAAAAGGGAGGAAGAGCAGGAGGCCAACCAGAGCCATTAAGAGTCCAGTCGTCATTGTTGGCGCTAACTTGAGAATCGCTTGAACTTCTGGAGTATCCGCTCTAAGGGGAGAGGTAGAGGAGAAGGATTCATTGATAGTGAGAACTTGATAGCTGACTACCGTTAAGAGGAGCTGACTCCCATAGAGGAGACTCCCCCACAAAGATAGAATAACTTGCTTAATGAATAGCGTCAAAAATGCTGGTGTAAAATATTGGCTCTGAAAGATGGTGAAGATAGTAAAGTTCTTTTCTCCCTTGTTAGAGGCAGACATTAAAAAGCGAAAGGTTGCTCCTAAATAGAGGAAAGAAAGGATAAATCCAATGATGGCAGGGAAAATCTGTCGGCTTAGAAGAAAGAGAATCCCTTCTCTGAGTTCCATGTGAGCAAGTGTTTCAGTGATGTCTGTCCCTGTCAAAATGTAACTTGCAAGAATTGTCAGGAAAGTTGGCAAGGCGAAGTAGGAGAAGACTTTGGGATGTTGCAATTGCAGCTGACGAGCTTGAGCACGAACCAATTTGATATTCATAATGTCCTCTTTCATGGTAGTAGTACCCTTTATTATAACACAAGTCCGTGACAGAGCTGGTAAAATTTGGTACAATCGTACAGGTGCTCACAGGAGAACCTGTGACAGGAATAAGAAGGCTGGGACTGTCTTTCCCAGTACGGAGGTAACCATGACAGATTCACCGATTCAATATCGCTTGATCAAAAAAGAAAAGCATACAGGTGCCCGCTTGGGAGAAATTATTACCCCTCACGGAACCTTTCCAACCCCAATGTTTATGCCTGTAGGGACTCAGGCAACCGTTAAGACCCAATCGCCAGAAGAGCTCAAGGAAATGGGTTCAGGAATTATCTTGGCCAACACCTACCATCTCTGGCTTCGTCCAGGGGATGACTTGGTCGCAAAAGCAGGAGGGCTGCATCAATTCATGAACTGGGACCAGCCAATTTTGACAGACAGTGGAGGTTTCCAGGTTTATTCACTAGCGGATACCCGCAATATTACTGAAGAAGGGGTAACCTTTAAAAACCACCTCAACGGCTCGAAAATGTTCCTCTCTCCAGAAAAGGCCATCTCCATCCAAAATAATCTAGGGAGTGACATCATGATGTCCTTTGATGAATGTCCTCAGTTCTATCAACCCTATGATTATGTGAAAAAATCAATCGAACGGACCAGCCGTTGGGCAGAGCGTGGTCTTAAGGCTCACCGTCGCCCTCACGATCAAGGACTTTTCGGGATTGTACAAGGGGCTGGCTTTGAAGATTTGCGCCGTCAGTCTGCCCGTGATCTGGTCAGCATGGACTTCCCAGGATATTCTATCGGTGGGTTAGCTGTTGGAGAAAGCCATGAAGAAATGAATGCGGTGCTTGATTTTACAACTCCCCTCTTGCCGGAGAACAAGCCTCGCTACCTGATGGGAGTGGGAGCTCCAGACAGTCTAATCGATGGGGTAATTCGTGGAGTGGATATGTTTGACTGTGTCTTGCCAACGCGGATTGCGCGAAATGGTACCTGCATGACCAGTCAAGGACGCCTGGTGGTGAAAAATGCGCAATTTGCTGAAGACTTTACGCCGCTAGATCACGAATGTGATTGCTACACTTGTAAGAATTACACCCGGGCCTATCTCCGCCACCTCCTCAAGGCAGATGAGACCTTTGGAATCCGCTTGACTAGCTACCACAATCTCTATTTCTTGATCAACCTCATGAAGCAGGTCCGTCAAGCGATCATGGATGACAATCTCTTAGAATTCCGTGAGCATTTCGTCGAAAAATATGGCTATAACAAATCAGGTCGGAATTTCTAGGAAGAGCTACATATAAAGAACAAAGGCTGGAGAAAAGACTACAGCCATCTGAGAATAATAGAAACAACTGCTAGACGCAGTGGTTGATTGCTATCCTTGGAGCTTATGAAGCTCCGAAGATAACCCAATCAACTGTGAGGGAGCGAGACAGAACAAATTTGAATATAAATTTGTTCCATCTTGCTCCTTTTTTCTATATAATAGCAACTTTTTTAGTACTCTATTTCTTTCGAAAACACTTTCATTAAAAAAACGAAAAAAATCTGTTCAAATCCCTTGCATTGAGCCTTTCATTGTGTTAAACTACTATGGTGCTGTGAAAAACAGCTATTAGCTTTGATGCAAGAGGTTGCGACACGCTCGGTTGCATTGCCACGCAACGCATGTCGGTTTTCTTGTGGAGCTAGCCTATTATCTTAAATAGACGAAAAGGAGAAAAA
>CADFQU010000062.1 GCA_902836505.1 Streptococcaceae bacterium | reverse complement strand
CCATTTGTCAAGAGCGTAGCGGGCAATCTTGACAGAATCAGCTTTGTCGGACTTCTCTTGGCTGATGGTATTGGAGGCTATTATTGGAACTCTGTCGTCATCACTGTCTTGTCTTTACTTGCAGTAATGATCGTTATCCCCATGGCAGCCTACTCCATCGCACGTAATATGAGTAAGAGAAAAGCATTTACCATCATGTATACCCTCTTAATCCTTGGGATCTTCGTCCCATTCCAGGTTATCATGATTCCAATTACCGTCATGATGAGCAAGCTTGGTTTGGCCAACACCTTTGGTTTGATCTTGCTTTACTTGACCTATGCGATTCCACAGACCCTCTTTCTCTATGTTGGCTATATCAAAATCTCGATCCCAGAAAGTCTGGATGAAGCAGCTGAGATCGATGGGGCTAATAAATTTACAACCTATTTCCGCATCATCTTCCCAATGATGAAACCCATGCATGCGACAACCATGATCATCAATGCCCTTTGGTTCTGGAATGACTTCATGTTGCCACTCCTTGTCTTGAACCGGGATTCTAAAATGTGGACCTTGCCTTTGTTCCAATACAACTACGCAGGCCAATATTTCAACGACTACGGACCAAGCTTTGCCTCATACGTTGTCGGCATTATCAGTATCACCATTGTCTATCTCTTCTTCCAACGCCATATCATCGCAGGAATGAGCAACGGCGCAGTGAAATAATAAGATACAAAGCCCGTTAAAAGTTCACAGTGCACCCTAGGGCATCCACATCCGTAAACAACTTAAGTAGTAACGGCTGTGGAAATATAGGAAATCGACGTAGTGTGCTTGCACACAAGAAGATTTATCTTTTTTCCTAAGAAATTAGTCCCGTGTTCAATTCCGTATACAAAGGGACGATTCAGCTTGCTGATTTCAATCGTATCCTATGAAGCAATTCTTAAAATACATAAACTTATAAAAGCCAGGTCTCTTCAGACTTGGCTTTCAAATAAAGAAAAGGAAACCATTATGCCAATTCAAAATAAGACCATGTTAATTACTTACTCAGATAGCTTAGGAAATAACCTTAAGGATCTCTATGAAAATCTGGAGAAATATTTTGGAGATGCAGTCGGTGGGGTTCACCTCTTGCCATTTTTCCCATCAACCGGTGACCGTGGCTTTGCGCCTGTGGACTATGACCAAGTGGATCCAGCCTTTGGAGATTGGGAAGATGTCAAACGCCTGGGCGACAAGTATTACCTCATGTTTGACTTTATGATCAATCACATTTCCCGTCAGTCTAAATACTACAAGGACTACCAAGAAAAGCACGACCAAAGTGCTTACAAAGATCTCTTTCTCAACTGGGATAAGTTCTGGCCGGAGAATCGTCCGACTCAAGCAGATGTAGATTTGATTTACAAGCGCAAAGACCGAGCTCCTAAACAAGAAATTACCTTTGCGGATGGGACGACTGAGCATCTCTGGAATACCTTCGGGGAAGAGCAGATTGACCTAGACGTGACCAAGGAAGTGACCATGGACTTTATCCGCAAGACCATCGAACACCTGGCGAGCAATGGTTGTGACCTCATTCGTTTAGATGCTTTTGCCTATGCAGTCAAGAAGTTGGATACCAATGATTTCTTCGTGGAGCCAGATATTTGGGACTTGTTAGATAAGGTGCGCGATATGGCAGCCAGCTACGGTGCTGAGCTCTTGCCAGAGATTCATGAACACTATTCTATCCAATTTAAGATTGCCGATCACGACTATTATGTCTATGACTTTGCCCTTCCAATGGTGACCCTCTATACCCTTTATAGCTCAAAAGTGGAGCGTCTTGCTAAGTGGTTGAAGATGAGTCCGATGAAGCAATTCACGACACTCGACACCCACGACGGGATTGGGGTGGTCGATGTCAAGGATATCTTGACAGATGAAGAGATTGACTATGCTTCAAATGAGCTCTACAAGGTAGGCGCAAATGTTAAACGCAAATATTCAACAGCAGAGTACAACAACTTGGACATCTATCAAATCAATTCGACCTACTATTCAGCGCTTGGAGATGATGATCGCAAGTATTTCCTAGCCCGCTTGATTCAAGCATTTGCGCCAGGCATTCCACAAGTTTATTATGTTGGATTCCTAGCTGGGAAGAATGATTTGGAACTCTTAGAAAACACCAAGGAAGGTCGCAATATCAACCGTCATTACTACAGCAATGAAGAAATTGCTCAAGAAGTAGAGCGACCAGTTGTGAAATCCCTTCTCAAGCTCTTTAGTTTCCGGAACAACGCGCAAGCTTTTGACCTAGAAGGAAGCATTGAGGTGGAAACACCAGATGAACATACCATTGTCATCACGCGTCAAAACAAGGACCAGACCGCCACAGCAACAGCCCGAATCAATCTTGCTGACGGGACTTACCAAGTGACAGAAAACGGTCAAGACATTGTGTTTTAAAATATTTCCGAATCTCAATTGGGTGATCTCCCAATTGAGATTTTTTAGTAAAAATTTACTAAAATTAACTTGAAATATGAAGAAATAAATAAGAATTGAAACAGGACAAAATCCTCTATTGTATGCTTTTTAAAGTCAAAATAAAAATTAAATAAAATTTTACTAAAAATACTTGAATTTTTACTTCTATTCGTATATAATACAGGTATAAAAACGTTTACAAAGAACTAAAGGAGTTTCTCATGACTACATCAATCACGTCTCAATCTCTACAAGAAAAGTTTCAGGCTGTCTTTGGCGAGAAGGCTGATCATACCTTCTTTTCACCAGGACGGATCAATCTGATCGGTGAACATACGGACTATAATGGAGGACATGTCTTCCCGGCAGCCATTACGCTTGGTACTTACGGGGCTGCAAGAAAGCGCGAAGACAAGGTCTTGCGTTTCTTCTCAGGCAATTTTGAAGACAAGGGGATTATTGAAGTCCCACTGGAGAATCTTCATTTTGAAAAAGAGCACAATTGGACCAACTATCCAAAAGGCGTGCTTCATTTCTTACAAGAAGCTGGTCATGTCATTGATAGCGGAATGGATGTCTATGTTTACGGAAATATTCCAAATGGATCAGGCCTTTCCTCTTCAGCTTCCCTTGAGCTCTTAATTGGCGTCATCGCTGAGAAACTATTTGATCTTCAGTTAGATCGTCTCGATCTGGTCAAGATAGGGAAACAAACCGAAAATCACTTCATCGGAGTCAACTCTGGGATCATGGACCAATTTGCCATCGGTATGGGAGCAGATCAACGGGCTATTTATCTAGATACCAATAGCCTAGAATATGATCTGGTGCCACTTGATCTCAAAGACAATGTCGTGGTCATCATGAATACTAACAAACGCCGGGAATTAGCGGATTCAAAATACAATGAACGCCGTGCAGAATGTGAAACAGCCGTCTCTGAACTCCAAGAAAAATTAGATATCCAAACCTTAGGGGAATTAGATCTCTGGTCATTTGATGCTTACAGCTACCTGATCAAAGATGACAATCGCATCAAACGAGCTCGCCATGCAGTACTTGAAAACCAACGGACCCTCCAAGCTCGTAAGGCGCTTGAGGCAGGTGATTTGGAAGGCTTTGGCCGTCTTATGAATGCTTCTCACGTATCTTTGGAGCATGATTACGAAGTGACTGGTTTAGAATTGGATACCTTGGTGCATACAGCCTGGGAACAAGACGGCGTCTTAGGAGCTCGTATGACCGGAGCAGGCTTTGGTGGTTGCGCCATTGCCCTTGTAAACAAAGATAAGGTTGAGGCTTTTGAAGAAACTGTCGGCAAACGTTATGAGGAAGTCGTTGGCTATGCGCCAAGCTTCTATATTGCAGAGGTTGCGGCAGGAACACGGGTGCTCGATTAAAAAGGAGATAGGATGACAGAACAGGTATTAGATGCATTTGTCACAGCTGTTATTGCGGCAAGTGACTACCAAGAGATAGATCGGATCTATCTAAAAAATCGTGTCATGAGTCGCATCGGAGAAGAAGGGCTAGACGCACCAGTTCATAACTCAGATGTGATCTCACTCAAAGAGCAGCTGGTGGAGATCGCTGTTGCCAATAGCAAGATCCAAGATAGCATGGCCGCAAAAGACAGCTTGGGTGCGGAGTTGATGGATTGGATCACCCCCAGTCCTAGTCAGGTCAACCATCATTTTTGGGAGACCTACCGTCAGTCCAAGGAGGACGCGATTGCTGATTTCTATGCCCTTTCGAAGCGCAACGACTACATCAAAGTAGAGGCCATTGCGCAAAATATCGCCTTTGAGGCAGAAACTCCCTACGGTTCTCTTGAAATCACCATCAATCTGTCAAAACCTGAAAAAGATCCTAAAGACATTGCAGCGGCTAAACTTGCGAAAGCCAGTCATTATCCAGCCTGCCAATTGTGTTTTGAAAATGAAGGTTATCAAGGTCGCCTAGATCATCCTGCCCGTGCCAATCATCGGATCATTCGTTTTGATATGGACGGTCATGACTGGGGCTTCCAGTATTCCCCTTATGCCTACTTCAATGAACACTGCATTTTCCTCGATAGCCAACACGTTCCTATGGCCATTAGCCGCAAAACCTTTGAGCGACTTTTGACCATTGTAGAGACTTTTCCAGGCTATTTTGCAGGGTCCAATGCAGATCTACCCATTGTAGGGGGATCCATCCTGACTCATGACCATTACCAAGGGGGACGACATACCTTCCCTATGGAGCTGGCTTCTGTTGAGGATAGCTTTAGCATTGAGGGCTTTGAGGCTGTATCGGTAGGGATTGTCAACTGGCCCATGTCCGTGCTTCGTTTGCAATCAGATGATAAGGCGCAATTGATTGACCTGGCGGACCATATCCTAAAGACCTGGAGAGGTTACTCGGATCCAGCCGTTCAAGTCTTAGCCACATCCGACGGTCAACCCCATCATACCATTACCCCCATTGCACGAATCCGTTATGGGCATTATGAACTGGACTTGGTGCTCCGTGACAACCAAACCTCACCAGAGCATCCAGATGGCATTTACCACCCACATGCGGATGTGCAACACATCAAAAAAGAAAATATCGGTCTGATCGAAGTCATGGGCTTGGCTATCTTGCCTCCTCGGCTTAAGAAAGAGCTCAAGCAGGTCCAAGACTATCTGCTTGAACAAGAGAGCACTGTAGTCAATTACCACCAGGACTGGGCAGCTGACTTGAAAGCCACTCACCCACCCATTACAGAAGAAGCAGAGGCTGAGGCCATTGTCCGTGAATCGGTCGGCCAAATCTTTGCGCGGGTGCTAGAAGATGCGGGTGTCTACAAGCGGACAGCAGAAGGGCAAGCAGCCTTTAGACGCTTTGTCGCGACACTTTAAGTATGGAGAAGATGCGGAAATTTGGTACAATAAGAGAGAAGATAAAGAAGCGAAAGGAAAACAAATGGCAATACTCGTACTCGGAGGAGCTGGCTATATCGGTTCCCACATGGTAGACCGCTTGGTCAATGAAGGACAGGAAAAAGTCGTGGTGGTGGATAGCCTGGTCACAGGCCACCGCGCAGCGGTGCATCCAGATGCCGTCTTTTACCAAGGAGACCTGGCGGATCAAGACTTCATGCGCACTGTTTTTAAGGAACATGCAGATATTGACGCCGTCATCCACTTTGCGGCCTATTCCCTAGTCGCTGAATCCATGGCAGATCCATTGAAATATTTTGACAACAATACGGCGGGCATGATCAAACTCTTGGAAGTCATGCAGGAATGTGGGGTTCACTACATCGTCTTTTCTTCAACCGCAGCCACCTACGGCATTCCAGAAGAAATTCCGATCCTTGAAACCACTCCGCAAAAACCGATCAATCCCTATGGCGAAAGCAAGCTCATGATGGAAACCATTATGCGCTGGGCCGATCAAGCCTATGGCATCAAGTATGTGCCCCTTCGTTACTTTAATGTAGCGGGTGCCAAACCAGATGGATCCATCGGCGAAGACCATGGGCCAGAGACCCATCTCCTGCCAATCGTCTTGCAAGTGGCTCAAGGC